>SHYI01000060.1 GCA_009692905.1 Chloroflexota bacterium | reverse complement strand
TTATTCGCGATCGCCACCGCCACACCCGCCTCAAGAGCGGCGACGGTTGCGGCAAGGCCGACAACACCAGTCGTGGCGATTAGGGCAACATCTGGCGCGGTATCAAGGACGATGGCCCGCAGATCATCCGCACTGCCGCCGACGAGGCTGCGCGCCTGCGGATTGGCCGTAGCCAGAGCATCATGCTGCTCACCACCGCGGCCTGATGCCAGAGCAACGAGTTCAAACTCCTCGGGGTGCTGCGCAATAACCTCGGCAGCTTGCAGGCCGATCGAGCCGCTTGCGCCGAGCAGTGCGACGCGGATGCGGCTCACCTTAGACTCGCAGTAGCAGCGCGGCGATGAGCGTCACTGGCGCCGCGAGCAGCAGGCTATCGATCCGATCGAGAACGCCGCCATGTCCGGGGATCAGATTCGATGCACTCTCGGCACCTGCAACACGCTTGAAGAGCGACTCAAGGAGGTCACCCGCCTCGGCCGCAGTGGCAATGATCAAGCCCCAGACCAGCCCCCAGAGCGGGCGCGCCTCTTCGGGGGTGCCGAGTGTGAAGAGCGGCCCAGCGATCAGCGCACCAACGAGTCCCGCAGCAAGAATGCCGCCGATGAAGCCCTCGAGGCTCTTGCGCGGCGAAAGAACCGGCGCTAGCTTGCGTCGACCGATCGTGCGCCCAACGAGGTAGGCGGCGCTATCTGCCGTCCAAACGATCGCCAGGAGCCACACGATCCAACGCGCCGGCGCGCCTCGATCAAGTGGGTCGAGCGACGCGAGAAGTGGGAGCAGCGTCAACGGGCTCAACCAGATCACGGCAGCCATCGTTCCAAGAAGTAGTCGCAGCTCAGGTTCCAACCTCTTCTCTGTTGCGCGCACCGCTCGGCGGATCACCGTACCTACGAAGATCAGGAGTGCTGAGATGGTCAGCACTCCACCTAGTACCGGTGAGATGGCTGCGGAGAGCGGGCTGACCAAGATGACGGTGATCCAGAACGCAGAGGCACCGCCAAGCACCTTGGTGAGGATTCGAGCCGCTTCTCGTGCTGCGAGGGCGATGAGGAGAACGGTTACCGCGAGTGTGCCTGCTGGCGGGAAGAGCGCAACGGCGGCGACGGGAAGGATCAAGAGCGAGCCGATCGCCCGCTGCGTCAGCGCCCCGCTGCTCATCGCCCGAACCGCCGGATGCGCTGGGCATAGGCCGCGATCGCCGCATCAAGATCCGCAGCGCCAAAATCTGGCCAGAGTGTTGCCGTCGTCACGATCTCCGCGTAGGCGCTCTGCCACAACAGGAAGTTCGAGAGGCGCTCCTCCCCGCCCGTGCGGATGACGAGATCAGGGTCTGGTGTGCCGACGGTGTAGAGGGCGTCGGCGATCGTACGCTCATCGATGCTCTCAGGGGAGAGGCCAGCGGTCACAATCGTGCGAATGGCATCAACAATCTCGGTGCGGCTGCCGTAGTTAAAAGCGACAGCCAACTGGAGCTTTGTGCCACCTACCGTCTTTGCACACGCAGCCGCAATGCGCTCCTGCGCCTGGTCTGGCAGCTCGGCGAGTCGACCGAGAAAGCGGACGGCCACCCCCTGCGCAAGCAGCTCGGGCGTTTCATCATCGATCACCTTCGCCAGGAGATTGAAGAGCTGCGCTACCTCCTTGTCGCTACGGGCCCAGTTCTCACGGCTGAAGGCGTAGACGGTTAGGTGTGGGATGCCGATCTGCACTGCGTGCTTGAGGACGGCGCGCAACGCCTCTGTGCCGGCGACGTGCCCTTCGAGTTCATCGAGGTTCCGACTGCGTGCCCAGCGCCGATTCCCGTCCATGATGATGGCGACATGGCTCGGCCCGCCTTCGGGCGGTGGGGTGCTGTGCACCAGCGGCTGCGCGTCAGCAGGTCGCCGAATTTCGGCGTCGGTCACCCTTCGAGAACCTCGCGCTCCTTCGCAGCGGTTAGCTTGTCGATCTCAGCAATCTTTCCATCGGTCAGCTTCTGGAGCGCCTCGAGCTGGCGGCGGGCATCATCCTCGCCGATCTCCTTGGCCTTCTCCGCCTTCTTGACCGCCTCTTGCTCGTCACGTCGAACATTGCGGATCTCAACGCGCGCCTCTTCGGCCCGCTTCCCCATCTGCTTTACGAGGTCCTTGCGGCGCTCCTCTGTCATTGCAGGAACGCGGAGGCGGATAACTCCACCGTCTACCGCAGGGGTCATGCCGAGCTGGGCGTTGTTGAGTGCCTTCTCAATGGCGGGGATCGCCGTCTTATCCCACGGCTGAATCACCAGCAGGGTGTTCTCCGGAACGCTGATGCCGGCCATCTGGTTGAGTGGCGTAATTGCGCCATAGTGCTCAACGGTGACGCGCTCAACGAGCGACGCACTGGCACGCCCTGTGCGGAAGCCGCCGAGATCCTTGCCGAAGGCTTCGACCGCCTTGGTCATGCGCTCAGCTGCCGTGCCGCTCATCGCGTACCCCCTTTGCTGATCAGGGTGCCGACCTTCTCGCCGCGCACCGCCTTCAGAATATTCTCGTGGGCGTCAAGGTCAAAGACCACGATCGGCAGGTCATTCTCCATGCAGAGCGAGACGGCGGCGGCATCGAGGACGCGGAGCCCATCGACTAGCACCTGCCCGTAGGTGATCGCTGGATACCGCTTTGCATCGGGATACTTGACCGGATCCTTATCGTAGACGCCGTCGACCTTGGTGGCCTTCAGCACGACCTCAGCGCCAATCTCCACCGCGCGCAGCGCTGCAGCCGTGTCGGTGGTGAAGTACGGGTTCCCCGTGCCGGCCACAAAGACAACCACGCGCCCCTTCTCGAGGTGCCGCACGGCACGTCGGCGGATGTACGGCTCCGCGACCTCGTTCATGTCGATGGCGGTCATCACTCGCGTCGGCACGCCTGCGCGCTCAAGTGCGTCTTGGAGGGCGAGACCATTCATCGCCGTAGCGAGCATGCCGATGTAGTCGGCGGTGGCGCGATCCATGCCGGTAGCGGTTGCTGCAGCCATGCCACGGAAGATGTTTCCGCCGCCGACCACGATGCCAACCTGCACACCGAGCGCCGTCACTGCCTTCACCTGTTCGGCAACGAATGCGACGACTTCAGGATCAACACCGTACTCAAGCTTCCCGAGGAGTGCCTCCCCGGAGAGCTTCAGCAGAATTCGCTGATAGCGTGTGGTTTCGGTCATGCCGCCTCCACCGCCCCAATCATGCGGGGCCTACAGCTCCTCGCCGAGTGCGTAGCGCACGAAGCGCCGTACTCGGATGTTCTCACCAATCGTGGCAATCGCGTTCGTAATCAGCTGAGCAACGGTCTCGTCACCGTCGCGGAACGGCTGATCGAGAAGGCAGACCTCTTCGAACCACTTGCGGAGTTGGCCCTCAACGATCTGCGCCCGCATCGCCTCTGGCTTCTTGGCGAGCGCCTCATCCTCAAGGAGTGCGGCGCGCTTCGCCTCGAGTGCAGCGGCTGGGATCTGCTCCTGGCTGACATAGAGCGGATGAAGGCCTGCAATCTGCATCGCGATGTCTTTCACCAGCTTCTGGAACTGCTCATTGCGCGCCACGAAGTCTGTCTCACAATTGATCTCGAGAAGCACGCCGACGCGGCCGCCGGTATGGATGTACGAAGAGACGAGTCCCTCACGTGCATCTCGACCGGCCTTCTTCGCGGCGGCGGCTAAGCCAGCCTCACGAAGTGCCAGTACGGCCTTCTCAACATCGCCGCCGCACTCTTCGAGTGCGCGCTTGCAATCCATCATCCCAGCGCCTGTGCGCTCGCGTAGGTCTCGTACCGCCTCTGCGCTAATCGCCATGGTGGCCTCCTTACACTGCTGGGGTGGTGTCGGCGGCGGGGGCTGGCTCCTCGTCAGGCGAGAAGCTCAGCGTGCCGGTGGCACTCAGCGCAGCAACGAGGTCGTCCTGGACATCGGATGCCTCAGGGGCGTCAGCGGCGTTCTCAGCAGCTGCTGCTGCGGCCTCTTGCGCCTCAAGTTCAGGCAAACGTGCGGCGCGAATCGCAGCGCCTTCGATCACCGCATCAGCAACGGCAGTGCAGATCAAGCGAATGCACTTGATCGCGTCGTCGTTTACTGGGATCGGATAGGTGAGTAGATCGGGATTGACGTTGGTATCGGCGGTGCCGACAACAGGGATCCCGAGCTTGTTCGCCTCAATCGCGGCGAGGGTCTCGCGGCTTGGGTCAATGATGAAGACCATGCCTGGGGCCTTGCGCAAACGGCGCATGCCGCCGAGCGCTCCGCGAAGCTTCTCTAGCTTGTCGCCAAGCTTGGACGCCTCTTTCTTCGACATGATGGCGAACTCGCCAGCCTGCTCTCGAGCCTCAAGCTGCTCCATGAGGGTGAGGCGCTTACGAATCGTCATGAAGTTGGTGAGCATGCCGCCGAGCCAGCGCTTGATCACGTATGGCTGGCCGGCGCGGGTCGCCTCTTCCTGAATCGGAGCCTGCGCCTGCTTCTTGGTACCGACGAAGAGAATGGTCTCCCCGTTTGCGCTCGCGTCGCGCACGGCGTCGAGGGCAATTTGCAGGTGCTTCGCACTCTTGGCGAGGTCGAGGATGTGGATCCCGTTGCGCTGCGCGTAGATAAACGGCGCCATCTTGGGATTCCATCGGCGTGTCTGGTGCCCGAAGTGGGCTCCGACCTCGAGGAGGTCGCGCATCGTTACTGGTGCCATAGTTCTCCTTGCACGGTTATTCCACCGCGGGGCGCCGTCACGACCCCGAAGGGCCACCGTAGTGAGGCGTCTTGTTCCGCGTGCGTATTTCGACCCCTTGCGGGGGCGGACGTCCGATTCGGACGCTCGGGAATCCTAGCACGGGGCGCCGAGCCCCTAGGCGACCCCGCGAACGAGGCGGAGCCGCTCGCGCCCGGGGCTGCCGAGCACGAGGAGGAGGTCGATGCGGCACCCCTCTGGGAGGTGGGCACGCTGCCGCCGCAGGGCCCGCATCTTGCGTGCCCCCAGGAGTTCTGACGGCGAGGCGGCCCCCACGGAGCCACGGCGCCGCACCTCAATGGCAACGAGGAGGCCGCGCGGGTCACGCGCGAGCAGGTCCACCTCAAGTCGCCCGAGTCGCAGGTTGCGCGAGAGGATCACCCAGCCGCTG
This sequence comes from Chloroflexota bacterium, assembly GCA_009692905.1. Lineage (GTDB taxonomy): Bacteria > Chloroflexota > Limnocylindria > Limnocylindrales > Limnocylindraceae > Limnocylindrus. The sequence continues at coordinate 1,056 of SHYI01000060.1, read as the reverse complement.
CGAGCCAGGGATCGCGCCGCAAGAGCTTCGGCCTCACGACCGACGATTGCACACTGCGCACTGCTGACTGCCACTTCGACATGTTCAGGCCAGCCGCGCACCTATCGCGTACTCCCTAGATTTAGCCTCGAGGCGACAGCCCGAGGCGTGCTGCAACCGGCGCATAGGTGCGGCGATGATGCGGCGTCACGCCGAGCGCATCAAGCGCTGCAAGGTGTGCGGGGGCTGGATAGCCCACATTCGATTCCCAGCCGTATCCGGGGTAGCGCAGTGAGAGTTCGGCCATGAGCTTGTCGCGAAGCACCTTCGCGACGATGGAGGCACAGGCGATCGCATAGACCGACTGATCGCCGCGGACGACCGTCGCGTGTGGTCCGATCAGGTCGCGGAGTTCGCGCGCGCTACTCCCATCGACGAGGGCAAAGTCTGGCGCCGCCCCCCTTCTGCGAGAGAGTTGCGCTACGGCACGAGCCATCGCGCGATGTGATGCTGCGCGGGGGTTGATGAGTTCTACCTCTCGCGCTGAAGCGGCGCCGATGCCGATGGCGAGCGCAACGTCTCGGATCTGCTGCGCGAGCACGACGCGGCGTGCTGGCGTCAGCATCTTCGAATCGCGAACGCCTGGGATCGGATCCCCTGCAGGCATCAAAATGGCGCAGGCCACGACAGGTCCGGCGAGCGGGGCAAGGCCAACCTCATCAATGCCGATGACGGCACGTTCAGGATGACCGTGGCGTAGCTCAAGTTCGCGAGTTGGCAGTGTGCGGCCACTCTTGGGCCGCAGGTCGCTCACTCCGGAGCCTTCTCCGTCTCCTCAGCGACTGGCGCCTCAACAGGTGCGCTCTCTTCGGTTGCGACTTCGGCGTTCACTTCGGTCGCTTCGGCGACTGGCGCCTCAACGACTGGAGCTTCAGCAACGACCTCGGCTGCAGTTGCAGCAGCGGCGGCCTCTTCAGCAGCAACGGCTGCGGCGGCGGTAGCGGCTACTGCGGCCTCTTCCGCTGCAACGACTGCGGCGGCTGCGGCGATCACGGCGTCAGCTTCGTCCTTGATGGC
>SHYI01000059.1 GCA_009692905.1 Chloroflexota bacterium | reverse complement strand
AAGCGCAATAAGGTTCGCGGCCTGGCGGCCGATACGAAGGTGGCGAAGGTGACCATGGTTGCCGTGCCCGACAAGCCCGGCATCGCGCGCGCGGTGTTTGAGCCGCTCTCGGCGGGGAACATCAACGTCGACATGATCGTGCAGAACGTTTCGCACGACGGCACCACCGACCTCTCGTTCACCACCTCACGTGCCGACCTTGCCGCTGCACGCCCGGTGCTCGAGAAGATTCGCGCCGAGATCGGCGCGCGCGCACTCGAGATTGACGAGAACGTGGCGAAGGTATCCATTGTTGGTGCGGGAATTCAGAATGCGCCAGGCTATGCCGCGCGCATGTTCGGAACTCTTGCCGACGCGAAGATCAACATTCAGATGATTTCCACCTCGGAGATTCGCATCACCTGCATTGTCAGTGAGTCTGACGCGCCACGCGCACTGCAGGCGCTGCACGAGACGTTTGATCTTGCAACACCCGACACAGTCGACGCGGAGTAGCTGCTCTGACGCGCATCGCGGTTGAGCGACTCACCGAGGTCTCCTCGACCAACGACGTTGCACGCGAGCGCATTACTGCTGGGCTGGTCGCTGCCGATACGCCGCTGCTGATTCGCGCCGAGACGCAGAGCGCCGGTCGCGGCCGTCGCGGACGCACCTGGCTCGACGCGCCAGGTACGGGCTTGTTGTTGAGCCTTGCGATGCGCGCTGGCGCCGGTTCGCCACTTCCTGTTGAAGCAGATCGCTGGTGGCGCGTTGCTGCGGAGTTCTCACTCGCCGTTGCCGATGCAATAGAAGATGCCGCCGGCATGCAGATCGGCACCATTGGCCTGAAGTGGCCGAACGATTTAGTTATTCGCAATATTGAGGGGGGCGTGACCCAGAGCTTCCGCAAGGTGGGTGGCGTCTTGGCTGAGGCGGGCGATGCTGGCAGCAACGATGCCTGGTTGATTGTTGGCCTCGGGCTGAATGTGCGCGGCGATGTGTCGAAGCTTGATCCTGCCCTTGGCGCAACGGCGACGAGTTTGGAGATTGCGACGGGCCGGCCGATTGATCGCGAGGCGCTCTTTACCGATGCGGTGGCGCGGCTCGAGGGGCGCCTGGGCGCCCTCGCCGATGGGAGGTTTGATGTCGCCGACTGGCGCTCCCGGCAACTGCTCGAGGGCTGCTCGGTGGACCTTGAGGTGGCGGCGGGGGAGATCGTCACGGGGATCGTGGTGGGGCACGACGGGGCCTCGGGGGCGCTGATTCTGAGCGTAAACGGCACAGAGCGTGCCATTTTGGCGGGCGAGGTGACCAAGGTCGTGCGGATCGCCATCCCATAGCGGGTACCATCTCCCTCTAAGGGGAGGGTTAATGCCCAGCTTTCGGAACCCGTTTAAGCGCCGCAAGGAGACCCCCGGAGCCGAGCCCGATCTATGGGTCCGGTGCCCCGGGTGCTCAGAGCTCCTCTTCAAGAAGACCTTGGAGAAGAGCCTCCAAGTCTGCTCGGCGTGCGGCCACCACTTCCGTGTGCCTGCTCGCGAGCGTATTGCGCAGCTGGTCGACGAGGGGAGCTTCGTTGAGGCCGACGCCAGCCTGATCTCCCTCGACCCGATCGTCTTCACCGACTCCAAGGGGTACCCCGAGCGTGCCGCCGCCGCCCGCGCCTCTACCGGTGAGCGCGACGCCGCCATTCGCGGCACCGCCCTCATTGGGGGCATCGAGGTCTCCCTCGTCGCCATGGACTTCTTCTTTATGGGTGGCTCGATGGGCTCGGTCGTGGGGGAGAAGGTCGCCCGCGCCGCCGAACTCGCCACCGCCCGCCGCCTCCCACTCGTGATCGTTTCGGCATCGGGCGGCGCCCGCATGCAAGAGGGCACCTACGCCCTGATGCAGCTACCAAAGACGCTCGCCGCCATCGCGCGCCTCAAGGCGAGCGGCGGCACCTTCATCAGCGTGTTGACCGACCCAACCACCGGCGGCACCATCGCCTCGTTCGGTGCCCTCGGCGACCTCAACGTTGCTGAACCGAATGCGCTCATTGGCTTCAGCGGTGCGCGCGTCTCCGCTGGCACCATCGGCGACGAACTCCCCGTCGGCTTTCAGCGCAGTGAGTTCTTGCTTGAGACCGGTTTCATTGATGCGATCGTGCCGCGTGGCAACCTGCGTGGTTGGCTGACGCGCGCACTCGGACTCCTGCAGCCACTCCCCGCACCCGCGGTGCCGCTCTATCGACAGATTGGCATTCCTGGCGTTGGCCTCATCGGCGGCATGGTCACCGGTGTAGCGCAGGGCGCTGGGGCGATGATCGGTTCGGTGCTCGCGCCGGTTGCTGATGCCGCAAACAAGGTCGCGAATCGTGCCGACCAGATTCTTGAGAACCAGCGCGACCGACACTTGGCGCCAGAGCTTGGGCCGCACCTTGACGAGGCGGAGGCATGGAGCCACGTGCAGCGCGCACGCGAGGTGAACCGCCCACGCACCGCTGAACTGCTTGAGGCGCTTGGTGCGGAATTCGTGGAGCTGCGCGGTGATCGACGTGCCGGTGATGACGGCGCAATCATCGCGGGTATTGCACGCATTGACGGGCGACGCATTGTGGTGGTGGGGACCCAGAAGGGGACCGACACCGAGAGCAACATTCGCCGCGGATTTGGCATGCCGCACCCTGAGGGGTACCGCAAGGCGATGCGCGCCTTCGAACTTGCCGAGCGACTCCACTTGCCGCTTCTCACGCTGATCGACACCCCAGGGGCGCACCCTGGCCCTGAGTCGGAGCAGCACGGCATCGCCGAGGCGATCGCCTCGGCCATCAGCAAGATGACCGAACTTCGCACCCCAATCGTCACGGTCGTCACCGGCGAGGGTGGCTCTGGTGGCGCGCTCGCTATTGCCGCCGCTGATCGCGTGTACGCCTTTGAGCACGCCTACTACTCGGTGATCAGCCCCGAAGGGTGCGCGGCAATCTTATTCCGCACCTCCGAGAAGGCCCCCGCCGCGGCGCGCGCGCTGCGCATCACTGCACCAGAGCAGGTCGCCCTCGGCGTCGTCGACGGCATCATCGCTGAGCCAGAGACGCTCTCTGCAGAATCGACCGTCACCCTGGCGCGCGCCATGTGGGAGCGCGTCTCAGAAACGTTTGATGAGTTGGAATCAATGAGCGATCTCAATGCGCTGCTCAACGCGCGCTACGCGCGCTATCGCGCCTACGGCGCATTTGATGAGGCGGCTCCAACGAAGAAAGGTCTCGTGGGCGCCATTCGCTCAATTCTCGGCATTGGCCGCGAGAAGGTTCCGGCTGGTGTGAACGACGAGTGGCTCGATGAGATCGAGCGCAATAGTGCGGGGGCGTAGCTGATGGCACACGACACCGAACGACTCGGCGACCTGCTCGACTCGCTGCTCCCCGTTCTTGTTGAGCGCTTGCATGAGACCGGTCTCGGCGAGATTGAGATTGAGCGCGACGGCGCAACGGTGCGCGTGCGCGCCGAAGATCTTGCCGCGCACGTTCCATCAGCTTCGGCCTCTGTCGCATCGCGCGCGGGGGTGCCCGTTACCGCCGCCGCGCCAACTGCCGCCGATGAGCGCCGCCACCCGGTGCGCTCTACCGCCGTTGGCTTCGTGAAGCTCGCCCCCGATATTCATGTGGGCGGCAAAGTCGCCAAGGGGTCACTCGTGGCCACCGTTGATGTGCTCGGCGTCGCCGTTGAGGTGCGCGCCGACCACGCTGGCATCGTCGCCAAGCTGCGCTGCGCCAGCGGTGACCCGGTGGAGTACGGCCAGGAGCTCTTCCTGCTTGAGTCGGTCGGTGAGGGGAAACTGTGATCAAGCGTGTGCTGATTGCTAACCGCGGCGAGATTGCGCTGCGCATTTTGCGCGCCTGCCGTCAGCTCGGCATCGAGGCGGTTGTTGCCTATAGCGAGGCCGATCGCGAGTCGCGCGCGGTGCTCGTTGCCGACGAGGCGATCTGCATCGGCCCCGCCGACGCCAAGCGCAGCTACCTCTCGGCGCCTGCGGTGATCTCGGCGGCGCTCGCCACCGGCTGCGACGCCATTCACCCGGGGTACGGGTTCCTCTCCGAGAACGCCTCCTTCGCCGAGGCGGCCGCCGCCCACGGGCTCACCTTTATCGGCCCCTCTGCCGAGGTGTTGGAGCGCTTTGAGAGCAAGGCCGAGGTGCGCGCACTGCTGGCCAAGCACGGCCTGCCAACGATTCCTGGATCCGACGGCGTCGTCCCCGACGAGGCGGCGGCGGCAAAGGCTGCGGCGAAGATCGGCTACCCGGTCATCTTGAAGGCCGCTGCGGGCGGCGGCGGTCGTGGCATGCGCGTCGCCCAAAGTGCCGACGAGCTCGCGCAACACTTCTCGATCTGCACCCAAGAGGCGCAGGCGGCGTTCGGCGACGGCTCGCTCTATCTCGAGAAGTACCTCATCGACACGCATCACGTTGAGGTGCAGGTCGCCGTCGACAAGAGCGGTACCGCACTGCACTTTGGTGAGCGCGACTGTTCGGTGCAGCGGCGCCACCAGAAGCTGGTCGAAGAGTCCCCATCCACCGCACTCACACCAAAGGTGCGCGAAGAGTTCTTGACGCGCGTTGCCAAGGCGGTCGGTGCCGCCGGCTATCGCAACCTTGGCACCCTGGAATTCTTGGTCGGCCCCGACGGAAAGCCGTATTTTATTGAGATCAACTGTCGCATTCAGGTGGAGCATCCGGTCACCGAGATGGTGACGGGTGTCGATCTGGTGGCGCTACAGATTCGCCTCGCTGCGGGTGAGCTGATGCCAATGACCCAGGCCGAAGTTGAGCGCCGCGGACATGCGATTGAGTTCCGCCTCACCGCCGAAGATCCAGTGCACGAGTTCCGCCCACAGGCGGGTGAGATCACCACCTTCCGCTCACCGAGCGGCCCATGGGTGCGCTTCGACTCGCATCTCTACGCCGGCTACGAGGTGCCGCCATACTACGACAGCCTGCTCGCCAAGTTGATTGTGTGGGGGAACACGCGCGAAGAGGCGATCGCGCGTTCGCGCGCCGCACTGCGCGAGGTGGAGATTGGCGGCGTGGAGACCACGCGCGATTTCTACCTTGGCCTGCTGGAGACGCCAGCATTTTTGAACGGTACCGCCACCACCAGCATGCTCGACACGATCGGCACCGCCGACATTTTGGCCGCTGCGCCGAAGGCTCGCGTATGAGCGCACCGCTGCTCGACCAGGCCGGCATCGAGGCGCTGATTCCGCATCGCGCACCCTTTTTGCTGCTCGATCGAATCGTCTCTGAGGATCGCGCCACGCAGACCCTGATTGCAGAGCTCGACGTACGCCCCGACGCCTTCTGGACCCCAGGGCACTTCCCGGGTATGCCGATCATGCCTGGCGTGCTGCAAGTGGAGGCGCTCGCCCAGGCGATGGCCGTCTACGTTGCCCGCACCGAAGGGTTCGGCAACCGTCTCGGCGTCTTCGCCAAGATCGAGGAGTGCCGATTCACCCGCATGGTCGTTCCTGGCGAGATGCTGCGCCTGGAGATTCAGATGCTGAAGCTCGGCTCACGCATGGGCACCGCAAAGGGCACCGCGAGCGTCGATGGCGCCGCCGCCTGTACCGTCACGATTACGTTTGTGATTCCACCCGAGTCGGCGCTTCCGCGCCCGGCCGGTTCAGCCGAATAGCGAAGGGATAGATATGAAGCGCGTCGTCGTTCTCTCAGACATTCACGGCAACCTCGCGGCACTCGAGGCTGTCGTGGCGCGCCTCCCTGCGCTGAAGCCTGACCAGGTGGCGATCCTCGGCGATCACGCCCTTTTCGGGCCGCAGCCGTCAGAAACGATTGACCTGATTCAGCAGCTACAGAAGAAGGGTGCGCTTGTGACCGCGGGCACCGGCGACATCGCGGTGGCCGACCTCGACTACGCCGCCTCCTTCCCGAGCCTCGCCGGTGGCCTGCCACCAGGGTTGAAAGCAGCCGTGGAGTGGGCGTCAGATGCGCTCGATGATGATCGCATCGAGTGGCTACGCTCCCTACCGAGCGAGCGACGTATTCGCTACGGCGAGATCGCCATCACCTTCTGCCACGCCTCGCCCGGCTCACGCACCATTCCGTTGAGTGCCGACCTTGACCCGTCGACCACGTTGGAGCTGCTCGGCCAGACCGACTCGCGCGTTGTCTGCGTGGGCTTCACCCACACCGCGCGCGTAAAGGACTACGGCTGGAAGGTGCTCGTTGACGCGGGCTCCGT
>SHYI01000058.1 GCA_009692905.1 Chloroflexota bacterium | reverse complement strand
TTCTTCGTGCGCGACGCGTGGTCGAACTTCACCCTGCCGGTGATGGTTGCGTAGATGGTGTAGTCGCTGCCCAGGCCAACGCCACGCCCTGCGGCGAAGGTGGTGCCGTGCTGTCGCACGATGATGCCGCCAGCGTTGATCTTCTGACCATCGCCAACCTTCACGCCAAGGCGCTGACCAGCGCTATCGCGTCCGTTACGAACACTTCCGCCTGCCTTTTTGTGTGCCATGGGAGTCTCCTTCTCTCAGCGTTCGCTGCGTTATTCGGCGTCGGCGGCCGATGCGTCGGCGCTCTTCGCTGCTGGCTTTGTGGTTGCTGGCTTCTTCGCGGCTGGCTTCTTCGCTACCTTCGCCTCGGCTGGCGCACCAACCTTGAGTGTTGCGGCGACTGCGGCATCGGCCTTAGCCTTATCGGCGGCGACGGCGACTGCGGCGGCCTGCGCCTTGGCGCGATCTGCAGCACCGGCTTCGTAGAGCGCCTTCGCGCTTGTGCCGTTCACGGCAACTTCGGTGACCTTGATGAGGTGCAACTCTTGGCGGTGCCCCTTGGTGATGCGGCTACGCGCCTTCGGTCGATACTTGAAGCTGATCGTTTTTGGTCCGCGCTCCTGGCCAAGCACCGTTGCGGTGACCTTTGCGCCAGCAACAACGGGGGTGCCGATCTCCGTGGTGGAGTCGGTGCGCACAAGAAGGACACGGTCGAACGAGATCTCGCTCCCTGGGGTAGCGCCGGTCAACTCAACGTGCAGCTCGCTGCCGAGCTCCACTCGATACTGCTTTCCACCGGTCTCGATGACTGCGTACATGGTTCCCCTGTCCTTACTGTCTGTGCGCCGTACAGGCGGCGCCTGTTGGGCGAGTCGCGGTCTGACGGACGGGTCAGTCGCGGGAGGGGAAGTCTACGATCAGGGCTCTCCCGCGTCAACCGCGCCCTATTGTTACATTATCGGCGATGAGCCTCCGTCGTGTACTCGATGGCTCTGCACGAGGGCGAGGCCGAAGGCGAGCGAGATTGCGGAGGCTCCGCCGTAGCTCACAAAGGGGAGGGTGATCCCCGTAATGGGGGCAACGCCGAGGTTCATCCCAATATTGACAAGCGTCTGGGAGAGGACGACGGTGGCCATCCCTCCGGCAAAGATCACCCCGAACTCATCGGGGGAGGTCCATGCATGCCAGACCAGGCGCCCAACCAGAATGGCGAGCAGAGCGATCACAAAGAGGCCGCCAACCGCGCCAAACGCACGGACGAGCGCCGCAAAGACGAAGTCACTCTCTTGTACTGGGAGGGGGGTCAGGACCGCGGTGCCATCAGCGCCTGCGCCAAAGAGGCCGCCCCCCCTGATCGCCTCGAGTGAGCGCAGTAGTTGGTACTTCGGCCCGGCCGGATCGGCGTTCGGGTCAATGAAGGCGAGCAGGCGCTCCTTCTGATAATCCGCCAGCACTACGACCCACGCCAGGGCGCCGCTGGTGGCGACCAGGCTTGCGAGGGCGGCAATCCAGCGTGTCGCGACGCCAGAGAGATAGAGGGCGCCAAAGAGCGCCGCTACCAACACCAGCGCGGTGCCGAGGTCTGGCTGCGCCACGACGAGGAAGAACGGTGGAGCAACGATGGCGCCCGCCAGCAGTAGATCTTGCAGCCCGCCGCTCGCGCGGTCCGCCCGCGTGAGGGCGGTAGAGATGGCGACGAGCGTCAGGATCTTGCTGAGCTCGCTTGACTGGATGGCGAGGCCAAAGATCGCGATTGCTCGGTTGTTCCCGCCAGAGTCGACGCCGTAGATCAGCGTGACGATCAGCAGCAGAATGTTTGCGGCGTAGAGCGGCCAGGCGAAGGTGCGCACCCAGCGCCAGTTCACCAGCGTCGTCACGCAATAGACAGCAATGGAGAGGAGTGTCCAAGCCAGCGAGCGCACGAGTAGCGAGCTCGGCGACAGCAGCTCTTGCCCATAGCTGCGTGCGTTGAGCCAGGCCATGCCGATTCCAGTCAGCGCTAGTAGCCCAACGCTAGCCGCAGCGATCCAGTCTACGCGGCGAAGGGCGGAGCTGAGTGGCGAGTCGAGTCTATTCACCGAAGAAGTTCCCGCGCGACAAAAGCCCCGCAGAGCGATAGTCCCGCTTTAGGTCGTACTGCAGTTGCAGGTAATACTTCGTCACCTCTTTCGCCGCATTGCCGACAGTGTTGGTGCCATGCATGAAGACCACATAGGCGAAGTCGGAGTCACTCTTTGACCAATCGTTCGTTGGGGCGACGAAGCCGCCCATCCAGTTGTGGAACGGGAGTCGGCCAAGGCTGTCACGCACGCCGTACTGCGCGGTGCCACTCTTGGCAGAAACGAAGAGCGGCATTCGCGAGATCCCTTGCGACGGCCCAGGGTTCAGCGCCATCTTGCGTCCTGCGAGGCGCATCTCGCGATACGTGGATTCTCGCATCCCCACCACCGCATTTACTACCGGTGCGATTGGCGTGATGTTTCCATTTGGCTGCGTGATGTGGAGCACAACGTGTGGCCTCCAGAGTGTCCCGCTGTTTGCAAGAGCGGCAAACGAGTTCAGTACCTGGATGGGCGTTACCAAGTCGTACCCTTGCCCTTGCGCCGATTGCAGCACCTCAGCGTTGTAGAGCCCACGATTGATGGTGGCGCGTGCCCACGCCTGGTCAGGGACGAGCCCCGAGATCTCACTCGGTAGGTCGACACCCGTTGGTGCACCGAAGCCCCACTGTCGACCACACGTTGAGAGGCGATCAATCTTGATGAGTCGAGCGAGTTGGAATGTCACCACATTCGAGCTCCACGAATAGCCCTCAGAGGGTGTCAGCGAGCCACCGAATCCCGCACGATTCCACTCATAAAACTTTTCGCCATCCACTTCGAGATAGGCGGTGGATTGGAATCGCGATGTTGGTGTGACGAGGTTGTTGTCCAGCGCACAGGAGTACGTCACAAGTTTGTACGTACTCCCCGGAGGGAAGTACGAGCCGACCGTATGGTTCAACAGCGGCGAGAATTTGTTCGCAAGATATTTCTGATACTTCGCGTTACTGATCCCTGCAGAGAAATCGTTGTTGTCATATGTGGGGAGTGAGGCCATCGCAATAATCTCGCCGTTCTGTGGATTCATTGAGGCAACGACGCCCTCTTTGGTGCCCGCCTCTTTGAGACCCCACTCCAAAGCGGTCACTGCGCGCCGTTGCGCCTCAATATCGATGGTGAGTGTTAGTGAAGACCCATCAATAGGAAGTTTCGTCACACCGAGAATCCGCACAAGGCGGCCCTTTGCATCAACTTCAACTTGGCGAATTCCTGGTGCGCCGCGAAGGGTCTCCTCATAGCTCGCCTCAACGCCTGCGCGCCCAATGAAATCAACGACGGTGTATCCGGCTGGAGCAAGCGTGCTCGCCTCAACTGCGTCAATGCGGCCAACGTAGCCCACGATGTGGCTGATGAGCGTTCCGTACGGATAGACGCGTCGAGCCTCAACAACAGTCTCTACGCCAGGCAGGCTGGCGCGCTCTTCATTGATGAGCCGCGCGGTGCGCTCGTTCACATTGTTGGCGATGCGAATCGGCTCCCAGAGTGAGCCGGTACTGCGATCAATGAGTGTGGTGATTCGCACTGGATCTATGTTCAAGATCTCGCCGAGCGTTTTCACAACACTCGCGCGAATGGTGAGCGACAGATCACCGGGGCGAATCTGCACCGCGTACACCGCAACATTCTTTGCAAGCACTTGCCCACTGCGGTCGTACACCAGCCCGCGCGCCGGTGTGATGAGCTCTTCGACAATGCGGTTGCCACGCGCAACTGCAGTTGTTGTGCCCGACGAGGTTGTCGCGCCAAACTGAATGAGCATTAAGCGCCCGCCGAGCCCGCCAAACGTTAGAAGAACGACAAGTGCGGCGGCAAAGAATCGCAGCGGGCGACGTCGACGAACCTCACGATCGGTTGGTCCACCGCTGCCCGGATAAACCTGAGGGGGTGTCATATTATTGCGTTACCCGCGCAGCGATTGGTCGAACTGGTAGCCCCTGCGTCGACGCTGCCCAAACCAGGCCAAGGCGCTGCCGGCCACAAGGTTTAGGGCGAGCGCGAGAACGTTCTCGCCAATACGGCCGATCCCTCCGCCGCTGAGCAGGAAGATCGTCACGCTGCTCGCTGCCAGCCCAAACAGGAGGGCGACGAATCTCTTGAGGAGCAGGGCATCGTCAGCGCCACGAATCTGGCTTGCAACCAGCACACCAGCGACCATCGCAAGGCTCGTAAGCCCAAGTGGCCGCAAGAGGGTGACGTCGATCGTCAGCCCGGCCAGAGTTGCGGCGGCCAGCACGAGCGTGCGCCGATCAGCTGAGGCTGTAACAATCAGCAGTACGATTGGCAGGTTGATCGCACGCTCCAGCCCGAGTTCGGGCAGGAGCCGCGCCTGAATGAGCGCGGCAAGCACGATTCCGAGCACGTAGCCGAGTTGCTTGTTCATTGCCTCAGGATACTCCCGCAGGCGCCTCGGTGCACCCCCCGGTCGAACCGCTGTTGTTCCACGTGAAACATGCCTCGCGGAACTCCTCCGTAGCCCCCTCCTGCTACGATAGGAGCGTGAATACCACCACCCAGCACTCTGCCGGATCACACGCGCCAATCATCGTGTGTGCGAACCAGAAGGGCGGGGTTGGCAAGACCACCACTGTGCTCAACCTCGCCGCTGAGCTCGCCCATGCAGGGCGCCGCGTGCTCGTGGTCGACCTTGACCCCCAGCGAAACCTCACCAGTGGCCTCGGATTCACCCTTCCTGAAGGGGCGCCGACCGCCTACGACCTCCTTGTTGGGCGCCGACCGGCGACGGAACTGGCCCAGCTGACCTCAATTCCGAACCTCACGCTCATTCCAGGCTCTGCCGACCTCGCCGGGATCGACGTTGAGCTCGCCACAGGAGACGAGAGCGGCGAGCGCCAGCTTGCGGTCGGCCTCCGCAGCGCAGGGGATGTCGAGGTGATTCTCGTGGACACCCCCCCTTCGCTCGGCCTGGTTACCGTGAGCGCCCTCGCGATCGCCGATGCCGTGCTTGTTCCTGTGCAGTGCGAGTACTACGCCCTGGAGGGGCTCTCGCAGCTCATGGCCACGATTCGCCTCGTGCGGGAGCGTCTCAACCCCGCCTTAGAGGTGAATGGCCTCCTCTTGACCATGCTTGATCCCCGCACGAAACTTGGCAGCGACGTGGTGCGCGAGGTGGAGAGCCACTTCGGGGATCTGGTCTATCGAGCCCGCGTGCCGCGTTCGGTACGCTTAGCCGAAGCGCCAAGCCACGGGATTGCGATCCGAAGTTACGCGCCAGGCACCTCGGGTGCTGAATCGTACGCACAAGCTGCAGCGGAATTCGATGCCCGGGTGTTCAACGGAACCCCTGTAGGCGCCAGCCAGTAATAAGGAGGGAGCATGGCGAAGAAGGCCAGCGGTCTCGGGCGAGGCCTCGGCGCACTGATCCCAGAGGCGGCGAGCGCCGTGGGGGCTACGCGTACAGGCGCGCTGGAGATTCCGCTCAGCAAGATCAAACCGAACCCATATCAGCCGCGCACAGAGTTCTCGACTGCTGAGTTGGCACAACTCGCCGAGAGCATTCGTGAGCATGGGGTGCTGCAGCCCATCGTTGTAGAGGAGGGGCCGAACGGCTACACGCTCATTGCAGGCGAGCGACGTCTCCGTGCCTCAAAGCTTGCAGGAAAGAGCACGATTCCCGCCGTCGTGCGCGTTGTTGGCAATCAATCGCGCCTTGAGCTGGCACTGATTGAGAACGTTCAGCGCAGCGACCTGTCGCCGATTGAAACTGCGCACGCGTATCGACGTCTCGCCGATGAGTTCGGGTTGACGCAGGAACAGATTGCGGTGATCGCCGGCAAGGCGCGCACCACTGTTGCAAACACGCTGCGCCTTCTCGATCTCTCTACTGATGTGCAGAACGAAGTTGCCGCTGGGCGACTCAGTGAAGGGCATGCGCGCGCGCTCGTTGGCCTTCCCGAATCAGAGCAGGCGTGGCTCGCGCGCACCTTTGTGCGCGATGCGGTGACGGTGCGCGGTGCCGAGGCGGCCGCGTCAACGGTTCGCGGTGCTGCGCGCGGTACAATCACCACGAAGCGAAAGCCTGGCGCACTGCCAAGTGAAGAGCTCGCTGCACTGCAGCGCGATCTTGAGGGGCATCTCGGCACTCCGGTGCGCGTGAAGCCTGCTGGTAAGGGCGGACAGATCGTGATCGATTACTACTCAAACGAAGAACTGC
>SHYI01000057.1 GCA_009692905.1 Chloroflexota bacterium | reverse complement strand
GACATCCGCGTGGTGCTGATCAAACTCGGCGATCGGCTACACAACATGCGAACGCTTGCTGCGCTCCCAGCAGAGAAGCAGCGTCGCATCGCCCGACAGACGCTTGAGATCTACGCGCCACTCGCAGAGCGTCTCGGTATCTGGCAGATGAAGTGGGAGCTCGAGGATCTCGCCTTCAAGGCGCTCGAGCCTGAGCGGTATCACGAACTGGCGAGCTTGGTTGAGCTGCGACGGGACTTGCGCGCTGATTACGTCGATCGTGCCATCGCCATCCTCAAGCCAGAACTTGAGCGCGCGGGCATTGAGGCGGAGTTCTCCGGCCGCGCGAAGCACCTCTACTCGATCCACAAGAAGATGGCGCGGCGATCAAGCGACTTCTCGGAGATCTATGACGTCTACGCCATTCGCGTGATTGTCGAGAACCTCCGCGATTGCTACGCCGCACTCGGTGCGGTCCATAGCGTGTGGCGACCGATTCCGAATCAATTCGACGACTACATCGCCGTGCCGAAGAACAACCTCTATCAGAGCCTCCACACTGCGGTCGTGGCGCTCGACGGGCGCCCACTCGAGGTGCAGATCCGCACTCGGTCGATGCATGAGGTCGCCGAGGTCGGCATTGCGGCGCACTGGCGTTATAAGGATGGAACGCAACCAGACGCCGCCTATGACGCAAAGCTCGCCTGGTTGCGCCAACTTCTTGAGTGGCAGCGTGACGTCACCGACGCCTCAGAGTTCCTTGAGGGTGTTCGACTGGATGTGTTCCAGGATCAGGTCTATGTCTTCACGCCGAAGGGTGACGTGAAAGAGCTTCCGGCTGGCGCAACGCCGCTCGACTTCGCCTATCTCGTGCATACCGACATTGGCCACCGCTGCATTGGTGCGAAGGTCAACAATCGCCTGGTGCCGCTGGAGTATCGATTGAAGTCGGGCGACATCATCGAGGTGGTAACGGCGCGCGGGAAGCACGGGCCGAGTCGCGACTGGCTCAATGTGGCTACCACGCGACAGGCGCGCAACAAGATTCGCCAGTGGTTCAAGCACCAGGAGCGCGACGAGAACGTCCTGCACGGTCGTGAGTCCCTCGAGCGCGAACTTCGTCGCCTCGCCCGCACCACCCTTGAGTCGATCGGCCGAGATCGCCTCGAAGAGGTTGCCAAGCAGATGAACCAGGGGAGCGTTGATGACCTGTACGCGGCGATCGGGTACGGCGCCGTTGGCCCACAGCAGGTGGTCTCACGGCTCGGCGTTGCCTCGGACGATGCGAAGTCACTCTTGCCGCTGAGCACGAGCGCCGCGGCGGTCGCCCCGGCTGAGCGAACCGGCGGGATCCGCGTAAAGGGTGTGCCCGACCTCTTGACGCGATTCGGTCGCTGCTGCCGCCCACTCCCCGGCGATCCCATTGTCGGCTTCATTACCCGTGGCAAGGGGGTCACCGTGCACCTCGCCGGCTGCGACGCCTCAACCTCCGCCCGAGAGGCGTCGCGCCTCATCGACGTGGAGTGGGAGATGACGCCAGCCACCACCGAGAGCTACCCAGTGACGATTCGTGTGGAGGGACTCGACCGCACCGGCCTCTTCTCAGAGATCACCCAGGTGGTTGCGGAGCAGAAGGTGAACATCCTGTCCGCTACTGTTCAGACGACAGGCCAAACGAATGCGGAGATGTTGATGACCCTTGCCGTCGGCTCTATTAGCGAACTTGCCAGGCTGATGGCGCGACTTGAGCGCGTCCGCGGCGTTCGGAGCGTCTCGCGGGAGCAGCACCAGTGAGCGGCTTCCAGTCTCCTCGCGGACTTCGCGACCTGCTTGAGCCACTCGCGTCAGCGCACGGCTGGGTCACGGATCGCGCCTGGGCCGCCGCAGATGCCGCCGGGTACGCACGCATCGAGTTGCCAATCGCCGAGGAGAGCGCGCTCTTCGAGCGCGCCGTTGGTGGCACCTCGGACATCGTGGCGAAAGAGCTTTATCGACTAGAGCCTCGTGGTGACGATGCGATCACCTTGGCGCTTCGACCTGAGGCAACCGCCGGCGCCGTTCGGGCCTACATCCAACACGGCATGCGCTCTCAGCCGCAGCCCGTGCGCCTTGCAACTGTTGCGCAGCTCTTCCGCTACGACCGTCCACAGAAGGGGCGCTATCGCCAGTTCACGCAATTTGATATTGAGGCGATCGGCGACGGTGGACCAGGGATTGACCTCGAGGTGATCGAGCTCGGCGCCGCCTACCTGCGCGAACTGGGCCTCACCGACGTGCAGGTGCACCTGAACTCTGTTGGCTGTGCCGCCTGCCGCCCCGCCTACGTTGAAACGTTGCGCGCCCACTTCACGTCGGTGTCGCAGGAGCTGAGCGAGGTGGATCAGTCACGACTCGCCACGAACCCGCTGCGCCTGCTCGACTCGAAAGAGCCAGCGGCGGTCCAGCGTGCAGCGAGCGCACCCGTGATTACCGATCACCTCTGCGCCGAGTGCGCGGCGCATTACGCGGCGGTCACCGCGGGACTCGCGACGATTGGCACCGCCGTTCTCCCTGCGCCGCGACTGGTACGCGGCCTCGACTACTACACCCGCACCGCGTGGGAGTACCTCCTCCCGGGGGAGCAGGGGCAGCAGGGGGCACTGGGCGGCGGTGGACGCTACGACGGACTCGTCGAACTGCTCGGCGGAACTCCCACACCTGCGATCGGTTTCGCCATCGGCATCGACCGTGTCGTGCTCGCGCTGGAGGCGCGCGGACTCTTGCCCGCAGTGTCGGGCGGCCCAGCAATTGTGGTCGCGGGCATTGAACCCGATTCGGTGGCGAGCCGCGTGGCGATCGCCGGCGAACTGCGAGCTGCGGGGGCGAGCGCACGTGCCGATGTCAGCACACGCAAGATCGGCAAGCAGCTGGAGGGCGCCGTGCGCGATGGCGCGTTGGCGGTCATCATCGTTGAGCCAGATGGGCGCCTCACCTTGCGAGATCTCGTCAAGGCGAGTCAGGCGGAGCCAGCGGAGCGTGGCGGCGTGATCGCCGCGGCACTTCGCCTGGTGCAGAACGAGGGGTAGCATGACCGACGCGGCAAAGCTGACCACGAGCCTCCGGAGCGATGTCTGCGGCGCACTGCGCCCAAGCGACGTTGGTCGACGCGTACGGCTCGCCGGTTGGGTCCACCGCCGACGCGACCACGGCAGCCTCGTCTTCATCGACCTTCGCGATCGCTACGGCATCGTGCAGGTGGTCGTTGACGCCGCCGTCGCCCCCGAAGCGCACTCCGCCCTCACCGACGCGCGGAGCGAGTGGGTGATCGCCGTTGAGGGGACCGTCGCAGCACGACGTACCGGTACCGAGAACGAGAAGCTCGCCACCGGCGGCATTGAGGTCGTGGGTGAGAGCGTCATCGTGCTCTCCCAGGCCAAGACGCCACCCTTCTATATCAATGACACCGAGGCCCCCGTGGACGAGAGCCTGCGGCTGAAGTACCGCTACCTCGACCTGCGCCGTGAGCCACTGCGCGACCGGATCCTTCTGCGCAGCGCGATGGTGCAGGCGATCCGCGAAGTGCATCACGAACACGGCTTTGTTGAGGTGGAGACACCGATCCTGATTAAGTCCACCCCCGAGGGGGCGCGCGACTTCATCGTGCCGTCACGACTACAGCAGGGGAGCGTCTACGCCTTGCCGCAGTCGCCGCAGCAGATGAAGCAGCTCCTGATGGTCGCGGGCTTTGACCGCTACTTTCAGATCGCCCGCTGCTTCCGCGACGAGGACCTGCGCGGCGATCGTCAGCCAGAGTTCACCCAACTCGACATCGAGATGAGCTTCGTTGACGAGGCGAGCGTGCGCGCCTATGTCGAAGCGATGGTGATCGAGGTGACGAAGCGAATTCGTCCCGATCGGCCAATTCAGCAGCTGCCGTTGCCAACATTTACCTACGACGAGGCGATGGAGCGCTACGGCTCTGACAAGCCCGACATTCGCTTTGCGATGGAGTTGATCGATCTCGGTGCTGCGCTCCCTGAGAGCACCGGGTTCAAGGTGTTCGACGAGACGCGCGCCAGTGGTGGACGCATCCGCGCCATTCGTGTTGCCGGCCGCGGTGCGATCACTCGCTCAGACGTTGACGACCTGACCGAACGCGCCAAGCGCTACGGCGCGAACGGCCTCGTTTGGATCGCGTTGCAGCCGGATGGCGAGGTTCGTTCGCCGATTGCAAAGTTCCTCTCCCCAGAAGCAACCGCCGCACTCTGGTCGGCAACGGGCGGCAAAGCAACGCATGCCGATGGCGACCTGATCCTGATCGTCGCTGGTCCGCGCATCCTCTCTGCTGAGGTGCTCGGTCGCCTGCGCGTTGAGGTGGGGATCGAGCTAGGGCTCGCCGATCCCGATGTGCTCGCCTTCTGCTGGGTGCACCGCTTCCCGATGTATCAGTGGGAGGCTGAGTCGGGTCGCTGGGATGCGACGCACAACCCGTTCTCCGCGCCTGTTCCCGAGCATATCAACCTGCTCGCCACCACGTCGGGCGATCTTGCGAAGCGTAGCGAGGGCGATCCCGCTGCCGGAGCGCTCGCGCAGCAGTACGACATTGTGCTGAACGGTTGGGAGCTTGGCGGTGGCTCGATTCGCATCCACGACCGCGCGCTCCTCGAGCGTTCCTTCGCACTGATGGGCCACTCACTTGAAGATGCACGAGCCAAATTTGGCGCGCTGCTCGATGCGTTTGAATACGGCGCACCGCCACACGGCGGCATCGCCATCGGCGTTGAGCGCTGGGCCGCGCTGCTGTCCGGCCAGATCAACATTCGCGAAGTGATGGCCTTCCCGAAGACGCAGTCGGGGAGCGACCTGATGCTTGAGGCTCCATCTGAGCCAGATGCGAAGCAGTGGGCCGAACTCGGCCTCTCGGTGCGCCCAGTTAAGAGCTAGCGCTCCTCGGCCTGGGCGCCGCGCCGCTCCCAAGGGTCAACGGCGTTGGTATCAGCTGGTGGTGCTTCGTAGGCCAGCACATCGCGTCCATCGGATGAGCGCACAGCGCCCTCGTCGCCGCACTCCAAAAGAGCCTCTGTTGCCCCGGAGTTCTCAATGGGCGTCAGGCGAATCGGGCCACTCTCTCCATCTCGCGCAGCGACCAGTACCTGCTCGCCCTGTCGGCCATGCCCCGAAATCATCGCCGTGATCGTCTCGGGGTCAACGCCCGCATGGCTCAGCGGCAGGGTGATCACGGCCGTCGTTCCTGCGACCTCGCCGAGCGCATCAGCGGCAACCGCGGCGAACTCAGCCGAGGGGGTGGCACGGCTCAAGGTCGGTGCAACTTCGCCCGTCGTAAGGCCCGAGATAAGGATCGGATGTGCGCCGCCAGACCAGGCGGCCTCAACCAGTCGCGAGAGCTCTGGGCGGGCGACCCCAGGGGCTGCCGGAGGGCCTGAAATGATGATGTGCGCAGCAACGGTCATGCCTAGAAGTATACGGGTCGGCGAAGCGTGCGAGAATCTCCAGATGACCACAGTTAATCCACCCGCAGGTCTCGTCGCGCAAACCGGCATCCGTACGGTCGGTATCGTCGCGCACGTTGACCATGGCAAGACCACCCTGGTCGATAGCCTCCTCCGCCAGAACGGCGCCTTCCGAGCCAATGCAGAGCTCGTTGAGCGCGTCATGGATAGCGGTGACCTTGAGCGCGAGAAGGGGATCACGATCCTCGCCAAGGAGACCGCCATCGACTTCAAGGGGGTCCGCGTGGTCATTGTCGACACCCCAGGGCACGCCGACTTCGGCGGAGAGGTGGAGCGAAGCCTCCTCGCCGTAGACGCCGTCCTCCTCTTGGTAGATGCCTCCGAGGGGCCACTCCCACAGACGCGCTACGTCCTCTCGAAGGCACTGGCACGATCGCTCCCCGTCATCCTCGTCATCAACAAGATCGACCGCCCCGATGCGCGCATCAAGGAGGTGATCGACGAGGTCTACGAACTCTTCCTGGACCTCGGCGCGAACGAGCAGCAGATCGACTTCCCGATCGTCTATACGAATGCCCGTGCCGGTACCGCCACGCGTGATATGGAGCAGCCTGGCACCGACCTGATCCCACTCCTCGATTGCGTTCTCGTTACCGCCCCCGCACCAATGCACGAGCCAGGTCACCCACTGCAGGTGCTGATCACCAACCTCGCCGCCAACGACTTCGTCGGCCGTATCGCTGTTGGTCGCATTCGCAACGGTATTGTCCGCAAGGGTGCCAAGATCACCATCATTCGCGAGGGGAGCGCCGTCAGCGGCACCGTCACCAGCCT
>SHYI01000056.1 GCA_009692905.1 Chloroflexota bacterium | reverse complement strand
CTTGGGCGATCTTCGCCTCCGCCGGGTTAACGACGTCCATGATCACGCCGCCCTTCAGCATTTGGGCGAGACCGCTCTTCGTGGCCCAGGTCGACGTCTTGGCGCGCTTCGGTGCTGGCATGCCCCTATTCTCGCATACCGCCCCGCCCCCCGTGGGCTAACCGGCGGTGCGATAGGCGCAGATCCCCTGCTACGATCGCGCTCATATGAACAGTGAAGTTCTCGTTCTGAATCAGGACTACGAACCGCTCAACGTCGCCTCCTTGCCGCGCGCCTTCCGACTGGTGCTGGGTGGCAAGGCCGAGATCCTCGCCGAAGGTGAACCAATCCGCAGCGCATCGCGCAGCTGGACGGCCCCCTCTGTGGTGCGACTGCGCCATCGCGTGCGCCGCCCACGGCCGCGCGCCAAGTTGAGCCGTAAAGAGATCTTCGCGCGCGACGGCCATGCCTGCCAGTACTGCGGCCGCACCGGCGTATCTCTGACGATTGATCACATCGTGCCGAAGAGCCGCGGTGGCGATACCTGGACATGGGAGAACCTGGTCACCGCCTGCATGGCGTGCAACCACCGCAAGGGTGACCGCCTCCCCGAGGCCGCAGGCCTTGCGCTTCGACGCAAACCGTACGAGCCGCGCTGTGACGTATACGCCGTCTTCCTGCCGTACCTGCGGCACGACGCCTACTCGGCGTGGCGCGACTTCCTCTTCATCTCTGATAGCGCGGCGGCCAGCGGCGCGTGACCCCAGCGGCGGCGGTTCGCGCCGCCATCCCTCGCGACGTTGCTGACCTACTGCGCGCGCTGCGAGCGGCAGGATTTGGCGCCTACGTTGTTGGTGGTGCCGTTCGCGATGTGATCGCCGGGCGAGTGCCAGCAGATTGGGACCTCGCCACCGAGGCCACACCAGACCAGCTGCGTGCACTCTTTCCAAACGCCACCTATGAGAATCGATTCGGCACCGTTGGCGTGCCGAACGGTGAGTCAGTAGTGCGCGAGATCACCACCTTCCGCTCTGACAGCGGTAGTAGTGACGCTCGCCGCCCCGACGAGGTCACCTTCCTCCCGCGTATTGAGGGCGACCTGGCTCGCCGAGACTTCACCATCAACGCGATCGCCTACGGCCTCGCCCCTGGCGCAAGTCGCCGCGCCGATCCGGTTGCTGATGGGGCCATCGTCGACCCACACGGTGGCATCGACGATCTGGCCAACGGTCTACTGCGCGCCGTTGGGGATCCGACCGAACGATTCCTTGAAGATGCGTTGCGCATGCTTCGCGCGATCCGGTTTGTCGCGCGGTTCAACCTGTCGTTGGAGCCAGGGACCGCCGAAGCGATCAGGCGCGATGCCCCACTCGCTGCGCGCCTCTCTGGTGAACGCATCGGTGCAGAGATTGACGGGATACTCGCTGCCGCCGCGCCAGCACGTGCACTGCAACTCGCTGCAGAGATCGGCATCCTCGCCGCCATCGCGCCAGCACTTGCTACAGAGTGGAGTGCGGAGGTTGGCAGGCGCGTCGAGGCGGTCGGCGGCGACGCGCTCTCCGACGCGCCAGACCCCCTGGGGCGCATGAGCGAGCTCCTCCTGCCGATCGCCGATGATGAGGATGTTGCAGCGCTCCTTGAATCCTGGCGCCGACCGCGTGCAACCGTCGCAGCCATTCAGCAGATTCGCGCTCTCGATCGTGCCGTGGCAGCTGCGGAGAGCGAGGCGGAGCGGGGCCACCTTGATGGGGCAGCGCTGCGCATCGTGGCGGCCGCCACCACTGGTGACCCACGAGATGCCGCGCGACAGATTCGCCGCCGTGCCGCCGCCGGTCGGGCCAGTCGCGCAGCCACCGCACTCCTCAACGCATGCGTGCAGGGTGATGAGCAGCAGCTCCCCGCCGCAGCGAGCGACCTCGCCGTCGGGGGCGATCAGCTGATGGCTCACCTCGGTCGCACCCCAGGGCCGTGGGTTGCAGCGCTCCTCGCGCGACTCGTTGATGACGTTGCACATCGCCGGGTGGCGAATGCTGAGGACGACCTCCTCGGATGGTCCGAACGCGTCGTTGCAAGCGAAGGGCGTGACTCCATCGCGTAGACTCTCGGTATGACGTTAGAGTCCCGAACGATCTTGGTGACGGGTGGGGCCGGGTACATCGGCGCGGCGAGCGCCAATGCCTTGATCGCCGGCGGCCATCGTGTGGTCATCCTGGATGACCTCTCGGCGGGACACGCCGACACGATCCCAAATGAGGCCTCCTCGATCGTTGGCAGCTACGCCGACGGAGATCGCATGCAGAGCCTGCTGCGCGATGCGCGGGTCGACACGATCCTGCACATCGGGGCGCTGAGCATCGTTGCCGATAGCGTGGCCCAGCCAGAGCGCTACTTCAAGGCAAACCTCGTCGGCAGTATCGCCCTGCTCGACGCGGCGATCGCCGTTGGCGTGAAGCGCCTCATCTTCTCCTCAAGTGCGGCGGTCTATGGCGCCTCTTCATCAAGCGTGCTCCACGAGGAGCTCCCCCTCGCGCCGGTTAACCCGTACGGGGCAACCAAGGCCGCCTTTGAGCAGGTGCTTCGCGCCTACTCTGCGGCGCATGGGCTCACTGCAATTGCGCTGCGCTACTTCAATGTTGCGGGGGCAACGGAACAGGTGGCAGAGCGCCACAACCCAGAGACACACCTGCTGCCACGCCTGATGAACGCCGCGCGTACAGGGGAGCCGTTCGAGCTCTACGGGAACGACTACGCCACCCCCGACCGCACCGCCGTCCGTGACTATGTGCATGTTGCCGACGTTGCCGCAGCGCACCTTGCCGCGATCGAGAAGCTTGCCGCCGAAGAGGGGCGCGGATTTAGCGCCATCAACATTGGGAGCGGCGCAGGCACAAGCATTCGCGAGGCGATCAAGGCCATCGAGAAGGCTTCGGGCGCGCGCATCGATGTACAAGAGCACCCCCGCCGCGCCGGTGATCCGCCCCGCCTGGTGGCCGACATCTCACGGGCGCAGGGTCAGTTGGGTTGGCGCCCACGCCAGAGCGATATCAATCGGATTGTGAAGAGCCTGCTCCCGAAGTAGCGCTACTGGATTCGGACGAGCACCTTCGCATCAGACCAGAGCTGTTCAAGCTTGTAGAAGTCGCGCTCTGGCGGCGTGAAGATATGCACGATCACGCTTCCGTAATCTAAGACGATCCAGTGTGAGGCCGCCGCACGATGGCGATGAGCCGGAGTGATGCCGTCTTCGGCCATGCCACTGACGATGCTCTCGGTGATCGCCGCAAGTTGTGGCTCAGAGCCACCGGTGCAGATCACGAACGCCTCAGTAACGGTGGTGAGGCCGCTAACGTCCAACACAAGGATGTCGGCCGCCTTCTTCTCTTCCGCAAGGAGGGCAACCTTTCGCGCAAGGTCATGCGGCTCAATGGCAGTTTGCTGTTTGGTTGACATGACCTCAGCGTACCGCACTAACGGCTGTGCAATTACGAGGCTGGATCAACGGGTACGTCTTCCACTTCGACAGGGCGCTCAAGTACTAGCTCTGGTCGACCGCGATAGAGCCCCTCACGTCGGATGAGGTCGGCAACTGCGCCAGGGACGAGATAACGCAGGGAGCGACCGCGCGCGGCCAACGCGCGCAACTCTCGGCTAGCGTGAGAGAGGTGGAAACCGTCGAGATAGAGGAAGCGGTCTTCCCTGCCCGGGAAGTGGCGCGTAAGCCAGGCGCGGTCTGGAGTTGGTGTGCCGGGCCGCGGCAGTGCTGCGACCCGCGCTAGGTCAAGGATGCCCGTTGCGTCTTCCCACTCGTTAAATCCGAGGAGTGACTCAACGGAGAGGATCAGCGTGAGCTCTGGCGCGGCACCGCCTTCACGCCGCTCCGCTGCGATGGCTCGAAGTGTATCGATCGTGTACGAGAGGCCGGGGCGATCAATCTCCATGCGACTCATCTCAAAGGCTGGGTTCCCAGCAATCGCAAGTGCGACCATGCGGCAGCGAGTCTCAGGATCGGTGACGCGATCGGCAACCTTATGGGGTGGTCGTGCGGCAGGGACGAAAAGCACGTGGTCAAGCTTCAGGAGTTCGTAGGCGGCCTGACCGAGGGCAAGGTGGCCGTCATGAATCGGGTCGAATGTGCCGCCGAGGACCCCGAGCCCACTCACCCTTCGCTCTCCCCGTCGTTGTTTGGCGTTGCGGCCAAGAGAACGCCATCGAGCTCAAGTGCCTCTGCCTCTTCTGCCGCGCTGAGAAGTGACGCGTCATCAGGGTCATCCCACTCAAGTGAGAGTTCGCCGATCGTGACGGTGTCGCCGCTGCGGCATCCCGCCTTTCGCAGCGCAGATTCAATCCCCTGGCGGGCGAGCTCATGCTGGAATCGCTCTGCAGATTCTTCGCGAGCAAAGTCGGTCTGGTGAACGAGTCGCTCAATTGCCTTACCTCGAACACGAAACCCATCACCCTCGCGGCTGACCTCGAAGCCAATCGAGGCGATCGGATTGATGCGGTGCACCACCACGCCCGCAGGCTCAGCCGGATACGAGAGCGTCTCGGCGTCAGGGAGAAGGTCTGCCAAGGCGTCGCGCAGCGCAGCGATCCCCTCCCCTCGCTCGCCGCCCGCGGCAGAGATCGGCAGCACTTGGAGACCCAGCTCGCGGAACGCGGCGGTGAGTTCCGCCTCACGAGCCTTCGCCTCTGGGCGATCTAGTTTGTTGAGGGCCACGAGGGTCGTCTTCTCGAGCAGGGCTGGGTTGTGCGCCTCAAGCTCCGTGCGAATAATCGCGGCGTCGCGTACAGGGTCGGGAGCCGACGCGTCCACCACGTGTACCAGCACGCGCGTGCGAGAGGCGTGTCGCAAGAAGGCGAAGCCAAGTCCCGCACCAATAGATGCCCCCTCAATCAACCCTGGGAGATCGGCAACAGTCGGTCGACGGCCATCGTCAATCCCTAGTTCTAGTACGCCGAGATTTGGCTCAAGGGTGGTGAAGGCGTAGTCGCCAATCTTTGGCTGCGCCGCAGTGATGGCGGCGAGGAGCGTGGACTTCCCTGCGTTTGGCAGCCCAACAAGGCCAACATCAGCGATCAGTCGCAACTCGAAGCGCACCTCGCGCAGCTCGCCGGGCTCCCCCTTTTGCGCGTGACGGGGGGCTTGATGTGTCGCCGTGGTGAAGTGCGCATTGCCAAGGCCACCGCGGCCGCCGCGCACCAGCAACACATGTTGCTCGCGCGAAACCAGGTCTGCGATCAGGTCTCCACTCTTTGCATCAAAGATTGCCGTACCCGGTGGCACGCCAATCACCAAGTCGCGCCCAGCCTTGCCGTGCGACGTTTTGTTCCCGCCCTGACTCGCGTCGCCTGCAACGTATCGCCGCTTGACCTCAAAGTCCCGCAGGGTCGTCTGCCCCGTATCAACCGCAACGTAGATGCTGCCGCCACGGCCGCCATCACCGCCATCAGGGCCGCCGCGCGGCACATGTGACTCGCGACGCATCGTCGATGCACCATCGCCGCCACGCCCGGCGGCAAGGTGGATCTCTACAATGTCAAGAAACATTGCGTTACGGGAGGAAGCGCGCTGGGTTGTAGAGCGTCGAGGAGCCCGCAAGCGGGAATCCTCGAGAGACGACGAAGTGCAAATGCGGGCCGGTAGCGCAGCCAGTTTGGCCCATGCGTCCGATGCGAGTTCCGCGCGTCACCTTTTGGCCGGTGCTCGCGACGATGCCGGAGAGGTGGTAGTAGCCGGTGTAGAGATTCGATCCGTGCGCAATGATCACCTGGTAGCCGCCGCAGTTGTTGCGCCACCCAGTGAAGACCACGACGCCGTCACCTGCGGCGACGACTGAGGCACCGTAGGCATTAGAGATATCCATGCCGAGGTGGGAGCGCGTAAATCCACGCACATATCGACCGCCCGGTACGGGGTATCGGAATTTCACGCCGCTGTAGACCGCCGGAAGTGGTCCCGTATAGCCGATAAGCCCATCGCCTCGAGTAAATGTTGGTAGCGCAGCGCCTCGTCCACCGGGGAGCACCAGGACCATCCCTAGTACAAGATCCACCACCTTTAGCTTGTTGTAGGTACGAATGGTTGTGGGTGTAACTCGATACTTTGATGCGATTGACTTGAGCGTTTCGTGTTCACGCACCGTAACGACGATGCCGCGTGTATCTGGAACGCGAAGGCGCTTGCCGACCGCTGGATTGTCGGCGGACTGCAGGCCGTTCGACCAGATCAGCTCCATTGAGGAGATCTTGTATCGTTTCGCGATCGCGGCAAGCGTCTCACCGCGT
>SHYI01000055.1 GCA_009692905.1 Chloroflexota bacterium | reverse complement strand
GAACATGATGGGGAGCACAAGCAGCGGCCAGTGCCAGAGGTAGAGCGAGTAGCTGATCTTGCCAAGGAAGCGCAGCGGTGCGGCGGCGAGGAGGCGTGCCGGTCCGCTTGGCGCAGCACCGCCGTAGAGCAGCGCGACGGCGCCTGCGGTGGGGAGGAGGGCGGCGAGCCCTGGATACGGCATCTCAGCGGTGAGCGTCACCCCCGCAACGGCGACCGCGGCAAGGCCGGCCCACGCGAGGGCACCGGCACGACGCGAGATGCCTACGACACCGACGAGGGCGAGCAGGCCACCGACCCCAAGCTGCCAGACGCGCGTCGGCAGCAGGTAGAAGGCGCGCGCAGGGGAGGCGTCGGTGAGCCAGATGCTGAGCGCAAAGGAGGCGACGACACCAATGAGGAGCGCTGCGATCAGGCGCCGCGAACTGCCACCACGCCAGGTGAGCAGCACGATGAGGGCTGGCCAGACGAGGTAGAACTGCTCTTCGACGCTGAGCGACCAGAAGTGCAAGAAGGGTGATGGGCTCGAGGTTGGCGCGAAGTAGTCCACCGAACCGATGAAGCGCATGTTGGCGATTGAGAGCGCCGAAGCTGCGCCATCTGCCGCCAACTCACTGCGATCGAGCGGCGCAGCAATCAGTAGCCCAACCAGTGAGATGAGCGCCACGGCGACGAGAGCCGCTGGGAGGAGCCGACGGATTCTCCACGCGTAGAACTTGGCGATGTTGAGCCCACCAGGCTGCTGTGACTCACGCCAGAGCTTGCCGGTGATGAGGAATCCGCTGATCACAAAGAAGACGTCAACGCCAATGAACCCACCGGGCGTCCACGAGAGTCCCGCATGAAACAGCAGTACGAGAAGGATGGCGATACCTCGTAGCCCCTCAATGTCGGGGCGGAACTCCACGGTGTTCTTCGGAGCCTGCATCAAGCTATTCGCAGATCTGCGGCTTTGCTACTGGTATTGGTCGCGTGGAGGGTTTCGTATCAATGTACTTTCCAATGACGACCATCTTCGTTCCGTCGTGACGATCGGTTTCAGAGGTTTGCAAGACTACCCGACCGTTCGGCACATCACTGATGTCGGCCCAGCTAGAGATGTGCTGACGAACCTCGATCACGCGGTAGCGCAGACGGAGCAGCGTCGCGCCAGCAACCTTCGGCAGCACGTCCACTTCGATGATTTGGCCGATCATCTGCTTCGGCGTCTTGTCGAGAAGGCCGCCGAACTCCCAGTAGCGGCCGTGCGCATAGATGAAGAGGATGCCCGTCTTACCGTCGGCCTTCCCCTTGTTCGGCATCCACTCGGCGACACGACACCAAGGGTATCGAGGCGAGCCATCGCCCTCAAGTGGTGGACGAACTACGGGGAGGTTGATCCAGACGCCGCTCACCAAGACGCGAACAGGGTCACCGGCGACCGATGGGACGAGCAGGCTTGGATCGACTGGCGGGAGGGGTGGTGGCGTGGTGCGCGCTCGTTCTGCAGGGTCTGACGGGTCCGCCTCAGGCGTGGGTGAGCCATCAGAGCCACTCGGCTCCGCCGACGGATCCTCAGTGACGACAACGACTCCACTCGGTGCCCAGGGTCCGATCTGCTGATCGATTCCCCATGTGACGAGCGCACCCACGGCAAGGATGAACGAGGTAGCAAGCAGGATCGTTGAGCCGATATGGCGAAACGGCATGCGCTCACGCTGAGTGCGGGACGTGGGCTTGGTCGGCGGCAACATAGCGAGAGTGTAGTGCGGGATGGCACACTACCCCCATGCCACGAGACACTCGAGCCACCGACCTTGGAATCCGCATCGGCCGGTTTACTCCCGGCCCAACGGACGGAATCACCGATGTTGTGGGCGTGCGCGTTGCTGCCACCACCATCATCAAGGGCGAAGGCGCGCTCGAGCGCGGCGTTGGACCGATTCGCACCGGCGTCACCGCCATTCTTCCCCGCCCGCTCGCCGAGATGGGGCACCCGCTCTTTGCAGGCACCCATCGACTGAACGGAAACGGCGAGCTCACGGGTCTGGAATGGATTCGCGAGTCTGGCCTTCTCACCTCGCCGATCTGCCTCACCAACACGCATTCTGTCGGCGTGGTTCATGACGCGATGATCGCCTGGTCGCTAGATCACGTGCCAGACGCGCCACCATGGAGCCTCCCTGTCGCCGGTGAAACATGGGATGGCGTGCTGAACGACGTGAACGGTTTCCATGTCACCGCTGCGCACGCGCAACAGGCGCTCGATGCTGCGGCTGCACTTCCAGATGGCGCACTCGTGCCGCGTGGCAATCAGGGTGGTGGGACCGGCATGATTTGTCACGGCTTTAAGGGTGGTAATGGAACGTCCAGTCGTCGACTCCCCGCAGAACTTGGCGGGTACACCATTGGGGTGTTCGTTCAGGCAAACCATGGCCGCCGCCACCGGCTAACGCTGCAGGGGAAGTCGCTCGGCGCTCCCGGTGGTCCGCTCTCGACCGAGCACTACCCACTTCCATGGGAGACAAGGCTCGGCGCCGCACCGAAGCCCGATGATCCCCGCGGGGGAGCGGGCTCCATCATTGTGATCGTGGCCACCGACGCACCACTCCTTCCGATGCAGCTCGATCGTCTCGCGCAGCGAGCGGTGATTGGAATCGGCCGTGTCGGTGGTGTTGGCGAACACTCGTCAGGCGATCTCGTGTTGAGCTTCAGCACGGCGAATGGGCACCTCCCCGCAGAAGACCTTGAGGCGAAAGAGCCGTTCGAAACCTCGATCACGATGGTGGTCAACGCGCACCTCTCCGCGCTCTTTGAGGCGACCGCTGACGCGACGGAGTCGGCGATCCTGGATGCGCTCTTTGCCGCCGAAAGCATGAGCGGTGCCGACGGCGCCACCGCCGTGGCGCTCCCGCTCGATATCGTGCGCGCAGCGCTGGACTAAGATCAGCCCATGAATCTGCCGAATCCTCTCCGTAGCGATGAGTGGCCACAGACTGTTCGCCTGATCGCATGGGTAGCGCTCGCTAGCGGAGCGCTGGTGGCGACCATGGCGGGACTTGGCGTCGTCGCCACCCTCATCTCAGCACAAGGGCCGCTCCTCTACGCGCTTGCCGGCGGGTGGCTCCTCGCCGCCCTGGCCGATGCGCCAACCGACCGGCTGGTGGCGCGCGGCTGGACGCGCACACGAGCGGCGCTTCTTGTTTGGATTGCAGGCGCCGTTCCTGTCATCGTTATTGCGATTGAGCTCGCGATCGCCTTCGCCCGATCGTTGGGTGGCATCATCGCGGGGCCAGAGCCAACGCCAGCCGATGTAGGCGCGATGGTTGGGCGTCTGACCGCCCTGCTCGCCTCCGTCGGGCTCACCGTTGATCTTGTTCCCCTGGCAACAACGGTGATTCTCGCCATCCGCGAACTCGCAGCATCAGTGCAATCCAATATTGCGGCGGTGGCAGCTGGCGCGATTGGTGCGCTCGGCCCACTCATCTTAGCGATCGGTATCGGCGTCATCCTCTCGGCGAATCCCGCCCACCTTGATTCTGTCGATCGACTCTCGACGCGTGGGCGAGTGCGCAGCGCACAGCGCTCGCGCAAGATTCTCGAAGAGATCATTGGCCGGTTTATCGGTCGACATGTTGTGCTCGGGCTCGTCTATGGCGTCGTCGTATATGTCGGCGCCACGATTGCTGGAGCAGACGGGTTGCTGGCCGCAGTGCTCGGTGGCATTGTCATGGCGATCCCATCAATCGGTCAGGGTGCTGCGGTGTTGCCACCACTCGCGCTCTCGATTCTCGCCGCTGGCCCCTACGTACTACCCGGCTCGGCAGTGATCATTGTGGGCTGGCTCCTCTGTGCCACGCAGCTCGCGCCACGACTGATGAACGGCGTGCTGCGCCTCTCAGGAACCACGGTCTTCGTTGCCGGCAGCATCGGCGGGCTCGTGGGCGGCGTCCTCGGTGCGATCTTTGCCCTTCCAGTGATCGCCGCCGTAGCTGCAATTCGTCGCGATGAGCCCCCAGCCCGCGCAAAAACGGTGAAGCGAGCGGCAAAGAGCAAGCGCCGCTAATCCACCCCGCCACTCCAGCGAGGCGTAACTCCGCACAGGTGTAGCCTCTAGCGATGCCGAATACACGAAGCAGATCTCGCATCACCCCAGCCTGGCGTGGGCCGTTTCGCCATCGAAACTACCGCCTCTTCTGGTTCGGGCAGCTCGTCTCGTTGGCGGGCACCTGGATGCAGTCGATCGCACAGGCGTGGTACATCACTGAGCTCACCAACGAACCGGCATGGCTCGGCATCGTTGCCGCCGCACAGTTCACCCCAGTGATGCTCCTTGGCCTCTTCGGCGGCGTACTGGCGGATGCGCTGCCCAAGCACCGCGCACTCATGGGGACACAGGTCAGCCTGATGGTCCTCGCCATGCTGCAGGCAGTACTGGTAGCTACTGAGCTGATGACGCTGCCGCTACTGATCCTCATGGCCGTCCTTCTCGGCGTCGTCAATGCCATTGACATGCCTGTTCGGCAATCGTTCTTTAGTGAGATGGTTCCCGAAGATGAGGTTGGTCGCGCCGTTGCGATGAACTCAGCGATGTTCAACGGTGCGCGCGTAATCGGCCCGGCGATTGGCGGCGTGTTGATTGGCGTCATCGGCGTTGCTGGCTGCTTTGCCGTAAACGGTGCCAGTTTCCTCGCAGTGTTGCTGGCGCTCCTCTTTATGCGCGCCGAAGAGCTGCGCCCCGCACCACGCACCCCTCGTCCGCGAACTGTTGCCGACGTTCTCATCAGCCTCGCCGAGGGGGTTCGATTCGTGGCGCGCACGCCGCTCATTGCGCTCTGCGTGTTTGTAATCGGCGTAATCTCTGGCGTGGCGATGAACTTCAACGTGATTGTTCCTATCCTCGCGCGTAGCGTTTTAGAGATCGGTGCGCCGGGCCTTGGCTTGCTCATGGCCGCGATCGGCTTCGGTTCGTTGAGCGGGGCGCTCGCGGTTGCCATGCTGCGTCGACCGCGCACAATCGTCGTCATTGGCGGCGCCGCAGCACTCGGAGCGCTCTCCATCGTGGCCGGCGTTGTGAGTGGCAGCGGTGCTCCGTGGGCCGCTGTCATCACCGGCATCGCACTCTTCGGCGCTGGCTTCGGCGCGATTGCCATGGCCGCCACTGCGAACGCTTCGATTCAGACCTCTACGCCACCAGCGCTACGCGGTCGAGTGATGAGCGTGTACACCACGGTCTTTGCCGGCTCCACGCCGATTGGTGGCCTTGGCACAGGCGCGGTGGTGTCACTGATCGGGGCACCAGGCGCGCTGATCGTTGCGGGTGGCCTAGCACTCATCGCTACGGCGTACGCAGCCGCGCGGTGGCGGACGATCCTCTAGCTAGGGGAGGCGCACGCGGCGCCAAGGACTCTCGTTCCCTGCCGCATCAATCAAGCGCACCTCGACGGTGACACCGCGCATCAACAAGAGAACCTTCCCACCCGTAGTCTTCATGAAGGGGCCGATCTCAATCTCATCACCAGCGGCGAACCTGATCGGCTTCTCGTACCCAACTCGCACCTCAACGGCAACGGTGCCGGTGCCTGTATCGCTTCCAGCGATCGTCAGAAGGTATGGGGCCGGGTTTCCGCGCGATGCTCGCCCCTCGCGCACCCGTACGCTGCTGATTCGTGGATCGGTGCGATCTCGCCCAGCGGCAACCGCGAACGGCGTGCGCTCTGAGCCGCCAACGAAGCGCATCCACACCGTTGCGCTCGAAGTTCCTAGTTGCGGAAGTCGCGACCAGTTACGCACTTCGCGGATCGTGTAGGTGCGTGCGTTGCGGAAGGTCTGCCGATCCGCAACCTCAATGGCGCGTGCGCCCGATGGCGCATAGTCCTGCAAGATCTGCAGCGCGAGGTCGGCATCAAACGGTGTGCTGGCGGTGGCAGCGGCGAGCAGATCGCCGAGTGTGAGCTCTGGCGGAGTTGGCGTGGTCGGCTCATCACTTGGTGAGACTTCAACATCGCCACCTTCGCCATCGTCCGTGGCGTCAGGATCGGCCTCGTCTCCTGGATCTTCTCCCGGGTCAGGCTCTGGCTCCTCCTCAACAGGGGCGGAGGCATCAGGGTCGAGGCTCTCATCTGGCGCCACGCTCTCATCGGGATCGGTGCTCTCGTCGGCGATCGGATCCCCGTCGATCGGCTCTTCGTCGGCCGCAGCGGCCAAGCCAGCAGCCCAGCCAAACGTTCGTGGAGCGGCAATTGAGCTAACGATCAGGGCGACCAGGGCTGCGGTCGCAAGCCAAGGGGTGCGCTGAGTCCTCTTCATCTTCTTAGTCTGGCAGGTGCGCGTGCCAGCAGCGTGGCACGGTCGCGCCGAGTAGGGCGCCTTACTTGAGTGAGGAGATCAGATCGGCGACGAAGC
>SHYI01000054.1 GCA_009692905.1 Chloroflexota bacterium | reverse complement strand
GGAAGCTCGCTGCACCTCGTGCGCTCCATTGAGCTTCTGCCGAACGCAACCGTCACCGTACGCACCGAGCATGTCTGCGGCCTGAGCCGTGACATCACTGCAGAGGAGGGGCTCCCCTCCTAGCCACTCTACTCGGCGAGGCCGAGGAGTCGCTCGAGGAGCGGGATCGGTGGCGTGCCGTGCGAGAGCACCGCGCGCAGATGGTTCGGTCGCGAGAAGCCCGGCGTCTCCACTCGGTTCCCAGGCAGATCCGCGCCGTCAACATGCGCAACTGGCCCACCAGCGGCACGCCGTGCGCGATCCTCAGCCTCCCAGCACCCCATTGACCCGACAAAGTAGGTCGGCAGCTGCGTAGAGGTGAGACGTGCGCGCAGATACTTCGCCTTCGCCTCCGCCTCCTCTTGCCAGCTCTGGCCAACCATCAGGTCCAGCGCCCACGCCTCATCGCGGCCATCAGCGTGAATGCCTGCATCAAGCAGCGCGTTGGCAATGCAGCGGAGATAGAACTTCCAGTGCACCAGCTCAAGCGCCAGGTCGCCGTCACCGAAGCCCTCATCAATCATCACCTGCGTGACGTAGACCGCCCACCCTTCAGCGAAGACGCCAGAGCCGAATGCGGCGCGAAGTGGGCGCGGCGTCTGATTCGCGGCGGCGAGCTGCAGGTAGTGGCCTGGGATCGCCTCATGGATCGCGAGGAGCGCCAACATGCGGTTGTTGTCTTCACGCATCTTCGACTCAACCTGTTCGGGAGTTGCATCATCGGGGGCTGGCGTCACGTAGAAGAAACTCTTCTCGCCACGATCAAGTGGGCCTGGCGCATCAAGGAAGGCCCCGGCATAGGCGCGCAAGAAGAGCGGCGTCCACATGATCTCGAGCGGCTCCTTCGGGAGGTCAACGAGCCCAGTTTTGCGGATGAACGCTTCGCAGCGTGCTGTTTCGGCGCGTGATCGATCCAGCATCTCTTCGGGGGCGCAGTGATCGCCGCCAATCGCGTGCAACACCTCAGCGACGAGAGTTGAACGATCGCCGCTGAGTGCTGCGGTTGCCCGCTCCCCGAGCCACTCCGGTGCAATGCGTTGGGCGATCGAGATCATGCGCGCGCGCACCGCGGCGAACTCCTGCTCTCCCTTGGCTGCAATTGCGGCACGGTCGTGTGATCCGAAGAGGGTGTGGCGCAAGGCGCGGTCGTAGAGTGCTGCGCCGTAGCGCCCCTCGCCAGAACTCTTCGGGAGAACCTCGCGCTGCAGGCGCTCGATGAACCGATCTGTGGCGGCGATGGCCGCATCGGCTGGGCCGCGCAGCGCCTCACCGTAGGTCGTTACCCCGAGCTCAGCGAGCTCGGCGATGCCTGGTGCCTGTGCGATCGCCGTTTCGGTATGGAGGCGACTGACTGGCCGCGCTGGAAGCGTGACTGTGCCAGTTGGCGGGAGATCTCCCCCACGTCGCGGTGCGCCATCGTCGGCGGGGACGCGAAGTTCAGGGAGGCCGGTGAGGTCGGCAACGGCGGCGTCCAGAAGGGCAGGAACCTGCGCGAGCCGGCTGGCAAGGTCGCTGGCACGACGCTCTGCCGTTCCGAAGCCGCGTGCGATGAGGGGGAAGAGCCCGCCGCCAATGACGGACACCGTGTGGAGGGCGTCCCACGCCTCGGGCTGCACCTCCTGCAGTTCGAAGCGGATCGCGCGAATCGTGCCGAGGGCCAGGTCGCGATCACAGAGATCGTCGGGGCTGAGGCTCGCCGCTGGGATGGCAGCCAGCCGTCCCTCTTCGCGGTCACACCAGTCCAGCCGCGCCGCGCGACCGGCGGGGCCATGCTCGCTCCACGATCCGTCGTAGTCATGGATCCCCATCCCCGTGGCCGCAACTGGGTGCAGTGCAGCGAAGCGGGCGAGGAGGCCGGCGGCGTCGAGGGCATCAATCATCGTCGGCAGGGTACCATCAGCGCATGGGTGCAGAAGAGACAACCGACGCCTTCTTTGAGCTGCTGAACGCGGATGACCGCGTAGGCGCTCTCAAGCTCATGGACGAACGCATCGAGATGCGCGTGCACGTCGCCGACAGCGTTCAACTGTTGAAGGGACACGAACGCGTTGGCGGCTGGTTCCTGCGCGCCGACAAGGGGCTACGCATGATCCCAGGCGAAGTTAAGGACACCGGCCATCAGGTCGAGTGCGACATCTTGGTCGTGCGACCCGGATCCAAGAGCAGCAAGATTGACGCAACGATCAAGGTCGAAGCTGGCAAGATCACCGCAATCAACTTCTCGCCGCGCGACCGCTAATACCCTCGCCCGTTACGGGCTCGGTGACGTCACCACGTCGGGAATTCCCTGCGGGATGATCAGCTCGTCACCCGCATAAATTGTTAGGGTCTGACGATCAATAGTGGGATTCGCGCTCAAGATGGCGTCAATGCTCACTTGGTGAAACGCAGCAATTTTCCCCAGCGTATCGCCCGACTTCACGCGATAGAGCAGCGACTCTGGTGTCGGCGTTGGGGTTGGCGACGGGCTGACGTCACTGGTGGGTGAGGCGCTTGGTGAAGGTGTAGCTGTCACGCCGGCAATGAAGCCGTTCACCCCCTTTAGAATCGTCGGGATTGAGAAGAGAACTACCGCAGCGAGAACGAGCAGCGCAGCGGCGCCTCGGGTCCCCCCCGGAATCTTCGGCAGCCGCAGTGCGGCACGCGGTGCCTCGTCATCCATAGAGCGACGCTTGTGCAGCGGCACTACACGGACGCGCTCCTCTTCGGTGGGGCTTAGCTCGTAGCGCGGCTCACCCGGCGCCGGCGCCGTTGACCAGATGCTCCCCTCGGGGAGATCTTCGTACTCGCCATCAACCTCATCAATGCCGAGCGTTGCAGCGGCGAGATCAACTGGCGCACTTGCTGCGGGGGTACCGAACGGGAGTGGCTGGGGGGTGGGGGCATCGATCGTTTGCGCAGCCTCGCGCGAGGCCCAAGCAAGAAAGATTGGGCAGGCGGTAAATGTTGGGGTGAGGCAGGTGTCACTCTGCCGCTGCAGATTGATCGGCTCTGCTGGACGCGTCGCAAAACAGGAGTGCGCCGCACTCGGCTCTGAGGATCGCTTCGAGGAGTCTGCGCCCGTCGCAATAAACGGACAAACGTTGGCGCTCATGACGCCGATCCTACCCCCTTGCGCCAAATCGTCTCCATGCGATCGGCAAGGGCTTCGCTCCACGCGGCAGCAAAGGTCAGCTCCTCTCGGCTCCCGGCCTCGGGGGTCGGCTGATCAGTGCATGGTGAGGTGTCGTCGAGTGCGATGACCTCAACGCTCGGCAGGCCGAACCTGCGATTGCGGAATCGGAAGATCACTGGTACGACCGGCACCCCAGTGCGCATGGCGATGATTGCAGCACCAGGACGGAACTCCGCGAAGCGATCGGCCGGGCCGCCGGTTCCACCCTCGGGCATTACGCCGTAGTGGGCGCCAGCGGCGAAGACGGCGCTTGCCGCATTCAGGTGCGTCTCAATGCCGCTCGTGCCACGCCACACCGGGAGGAGGCCACCGAGTCGCCGCAGGAGCGCCGAGCGGACGCGTCCGCGACCAACGATGAACGGGCCGAGGCCGAGCCACCAGATTCGCGGCGCCGCGGGGGCGGCGATGCCAAGCGCAAAGGCCTCGTAGTAGCGACGATGGGGAGCTCCAACCAGGATGCGCGGCCCAGACGTTGCGAGGCGCTCAAGCCCGATGGCCCGAATGCGCATCCCGAACGCACCGAGGACCACGCGCAGGGTGAAGCGCAGCGCACGATAGGCAAGGCTTGCGTGGGCCCACGGCTGACGCCCAAGCCACGCGACGCCCTCGCCCGCTGCAGGCGGGATCAAGGCATCTCGGCTGTACGAGCTGTAGGCCCGTACCTTTCGTTCGCTCATATGCTGAAACCCTACACGCTCCCACCCCCCACGACCGAGGCTCGTCGCGCGCCGCACAGTCCGCTACCGTACAGAGGGGCGGCCCCCATGGCCGCGCAGTAGAAAGGGGAAACCATGGAGGGTGCCTATCTCGTCCTCGTCTTCATTCACCTACTCGGCATGGCCGCAATCGTGGGGGGATACTTCACGGGCCTATCGATCTCCCCGAAGCGCCTTTCGGCGGGGATGACCCACGGCACCCTGCTCCAGTTCCTGACTGGCGTACTGCTCATCGGGATCGCCGAGATGGGCGCCGACCCGGTGAACTATGCCAAGTTCGGCATCAAGATTGCCGTAGCGGCAGTGATCTTGCTGCTCGCGTGGCCGCGTCGTAAGGACGTATCCATTGCCGCAAATACCTATCATGCGGTCGGCGTGCTCGCGCTACTCAGTGTGGCCGTTTCCGTATTTGTTAATTAGAGAGGAGAGTTACATGCGTAACCTATTCGCCGAGTTCACACCAGTCACCGTACACGCGCACTGCGACGTGCCCTGTGGCATCTACGACCCATCAGGTGCAGTGGTTGCCGCCAAGACGGTCGCCCGCATGGTCGAACTGATCGGCCAGATCGAGGTGACCGACAGCGCCACGCGCAACAAGTTTGTGCGCTGCGTTGCCGTCAAAGAGGAGCACGCCGAGAAGGTAAAGCACGAGGTCCAGGTCATCTGGTCCGACTACTTCAAGCCAGAGCATCTGGCGAAGTTCCCCGACCTGCACGATCAGGTCTGGAAGCTCCTGAAGTTGGCCTCCAAGAACAAGCAGAACGTAGATGCGGCGGCGGCGGCAGAGCTTGTCGCTGCGACCGAGGCGTTCGCTGCTACGTTCGTCGCGTCGAAGGCGTAACGCGCCACTGTGATCAACCGACCCAGACGGATCTGGGTCGCCGATGTTGCTGAACGCTCAATGGAGCCGGCCCTCCTTCCGGGGGACCGGCTCCTCGTGCTTCCAGCGGGCCCGAGTGGCCTCCCTGGCCTCCGAGGAGCACCACCGATCGGTAGCGTGGTGATCGTTGAGCGCGAGGGTCGTTTCGACGTAAAGCGGGTCGCTCCCCCACCACCAGGCGTCACAGGGCTCTGGCTCCTTGGCGATAACGCGGCACTCTCCCGCGATTCTCGTCACGACGGCGCTCAGCCACTCAGCGCACTCCGCGGCAGAGTCGTCTATCGATTTGGCCCGCGCGGCCGCAGGGGGCAAATCCCCGCTGCGCGCTAAGAGAGCGCGCTAGAGCTGCGCGTGCAGCTCCGCAAGTAGATCGAGTGATGCGGTCTCCGTGGGATCCATGTGCTGCACCATGAGACGGTTCGCCCCCGTATCGCGGAAGGCGCGCATCTGTAGCAACGCCTGATCAGGGGTACCAACGAGCCATCGCGCACGACGTGGTGCGAGGTACTCCTCGGGGTCGCCCGCAGCACCAATGCGCGCCATGAAGCCGCGGATCTTCTCGAGATACTCCGCCTCCGTTCGGCCGATCATCATCCCCGTCATCGCCGATCGCGCAAGGCTCTCGGGCGCTCGGCCCGCTGCGACACATGTGGCATCAAGTTGCGCGAACTTCTCGCGGGCGGTCTCGGGGGTGGATGAGGTGAGGTTGAATTCATCCGAGTACTTCGTCGCGATGCGCATGCCGCGCGGTGAGCCTTCGCCGCCCGTGATGATCCACGGCACTGGTGTTGGCTTCGGGCGGAAGAGGGCGTCGCTCACCTTGTAGTGCGTGCCGCTGAACGACCAGCCGTCGGGTCCGGCCCAGAGGCCACGCACGATCTCGAGCTGCTCTTCGAGCATCTCAGCACGTGTGGGCATCTCAGGGAACGGGAAGCCGTAGCGACGGTGTTCTGACTCATGCCAGCCGGTGCCGAGGCCGGCATGGATCTGTCGCCCCGCCATCTCTTGTACGGTGGCGACCACCTTGGCGAACTCGCCTGGCGCCCGAAAGGTGACGGGGCTGACCAGCGTGCCGAGGGTGATTGATTTCGTTTCGCGCGCGACGCCCGCCAACACGCTCCAAGCGTCGGTGGTCGCCTGGTCGTCGGAGCCTGGGAATGATTGGTAGTGATCGGTGCGGAAGAAGCCACTGATGCCGACCGCCTCGGCTCGGCGCGCAGCGGCGAGCTGCTGCTCGTACGACAGGTTCATCTGCCCCTCAATGACCACGGCAATCTGCATAGGGGAACCCTACCGCTCAGCAGGCATCCGCGGTGAGGAGTAAGGTAGTTGCAACGCGAAATATCGTCGGAGATCTGGCGGCGCGGCATGGAGGTTTACCGAATGGCCACAGCCAAGTCTCGTCGCCCTGTTGCGGCAAAGCGGCGCACAGTCGCGAAGGCGGCGCCTGCACCGGCGGGGGCAGACCTTTCGAAGCGCGCCAAGCAGGGGATCATCCTCGCGATCATGATGGCCCTCTTCTTGGGTGCGCTCGACCAGACGATCGTCGGCACAGCTCTGCCAAAGATCATCACCGATTTGAGCGGTGCAAACCTCTACACCTGGGTGGTCACGATCTACCTACTTGCCAGCACCGTTACGGTGCC
>SHYI01000053.1 GCA_009692905.1 Chloroflexota bacterium | reverse complement strand
CGTGAGCAGGGTGCCCCGAGCGCAGGCGCAACGAGGTGGAACCTTGACGAACTCAAGCGCCTCCTCGCGCAGGTTGCGCACCTCGTCGGCGAGCGACCAGCGTACGGCGCGTCAATCGACTCGGCAGTGCTTCACCCTGGCATCAACGCTGCCATCACGGGTGAACGAATCGCCGGCCTTCTCGGAGAGCTCCATCCCGCATCGCCGACCTGGCGCGATGAGCCGCGCGTCTTGCTCGCTGAGGTCGCCATCGCTGGACTACGCGCAGGGCGCGTGGAAATCGCCCAGATTTCACTACCGCCAGCAACGCCACCAGTAACGCGCGACATTGCGCTCCTCATCCCCGCCGCGACCACAGTGGGTCACGTCGTTGATGTCGCACGAAAGAGCGTTTCGCGAGCCACCGCCGTTGAGCTCTTCGACCTCTTCACTGGAGCACCTCTGGCCCCAGGTGAGCGTTCGGCTGGGCTGCGCTTCACCTTCCAGCCAAGCGCAACCGGAGCGGATGATGAGGCGATTACTGCCGAGCTTGCCGCCTTTGAGGGTGCTGTGCTCCGCGCCTGTGGCGCACGTATTCGCGGCGTCGAGGGGCAATGAGCGCGACCGTACTGGTCGATCTCGTGATCCTGGGGCTGCTCGTCCTCGCGGCGTGGAGCGGCGGACGTACCGGAGCGGCACGCAGCGCAGTCTCACTTCTGGCGCTCGCCCTCGGCCTCATCATTAGCGCACAGGGGCAGGGTGCAATCACCCAGTTCGTCGCCCAGCTCCTCCCAGGTGTTGACACGCGCCTTATTGGGCTCGGTATCTTTATCGGTGGGATCTGGATCCTTTTGGCCATCGCCTCATATCTGATCGGCCGCCTGCTTCAAGCGTCGTTGCGCGCGATTCACCTCGGGCCGGTCGACACGGCACTTGGGGCAGTGTTCGGTGTGCTGCAGTGGAGTGTGGCGATTGCCGCCCTCATCTTCGTGCTTGACGCCGCTGTCTCGGTGAGCTTCACCCTGCCGTCGCCACTCAGCGAGATCGCAGCAGCGATTGCGACTGCGCAATCTTCCGAGGTGATTCGTGGCCTGATCTATCCGATCGCCAGCCAGTTGTTCGGTGGACTCCTTCCAGAAGGCCTGCGCGCGCTGCTCGTTCCGTGAGGCGCGCAGCGGCGCGGCCGTATGACGAACGCTCCCTGACACGCCTTGAGTGGGCGGCGCTCCTCGAAATATTTAGCGAAGCATGTGCATTTGCCCCTTCACGCTTACTCGCGCTGGAACTGCGCCCTACCGCTGGCGGCGGCAGCCTGCCAACCCTGCGCGCCCTCGGGCGTGAGATTGCGGAGCTGCGGCGAGACGGGGGAGACCCGCACATTGGCGGGGCGAGCGACCTTGAGCCAGCCGCAGAGCGCGGCGCTAAGGGGGGCACGCTCGATGGCTCCGCGCTCTTTGCGATCAGCGAGACGCTCCGCGTCGTCGAGCGCATCTCGAGCGATCTCGCCGGCTCAGGTCCAACACTCAGTGCGCTTGGGGCCGCCCTTGCTCCGCTTCGTCCGCTGCGTAGTTCGATTGAGCGTGCGATCGCTCCCGATGGATCGATTTTGGATGCAGCATCGCCACTTCTTGGTGGGCTGCGCGCACTCCATCGCACAAGCCTCGAGCGACTCCGAACCCGGCTTGAGACGCTGGCCCATGCGAAGAACTACAGCCCCTACCTACAAGAGCCGATTGTCACGGTGCGCAACGGTCGCTACGTGCTACCAGTTCGCTCGGAGTGGAAGTCCCGTGTCCCAGGGATCGTGCACGACGCGAGTGCCACCGGCCAAACGGTCTGGATCGAGCCACTAGAGGTTGTTGAGCTCGGCAATGCCGTGCGAGAGTCTGAGGCGGCGGTCGCCACCGAAGAGGCGCGGATCCTCGGAGCGCTCTCTGCACTCGTTGGCGCAGATGCGGCGGCGCTCCGTTCCAACGGTGAAGGCCTTGCGCTCTTTGATCTGGCGCGCGCAATTGCCGACGTTGGGCGTGATCGCAACTGGCTCTATGCCGACGATGCGCCAGATGGCGATCTACTTCTGACAGAGGCGAGCCACCCACTCCTCACGCCTCCAGTAGTTCCGATGAGCCTGCATCTTGACGTTGAACGACGAGTGCTCGTGATCACAGGGCCAAACACCGGCGGTAAGACGGTGGCACTCAAGGCGGTGGGGCTGCTTACGGCAATGCATCACGCCGGTCTTCCCATTCCGAGCGGGTTTGGGTCGGCGGTGCCCCCAACGGGCAACGTCTGGGCGGACATTGGCGACGATCAATCCATTGCACAGAGCCTCAGCACCTTCTCTGGTCACCTCACCTCGATTCAGCGAATTCTGCTTGGCGCAGTCGCGGGCGACGTCGTGCTCCTTGATGAGGCGGGGGCGGGGACTGATCCTGCGGAGGGGGCTGCCCTGGCCGCCGCAATCATTGACGAGCTGCGACTTCGCGGTTGTCGCGTGTTGGCCACCAGCCACTACGCGGAACTTAAGCAGTACGCACATGTCACGCCAGGTGTCGTGAACGGTTCTGTGGCATTTGATCTTGCCACCCTTGCACCAACGTATCGCCTTGAAGTTGGCGTGCCAGGGGGGTCGCAGGCGTTCGCGATTGCCGCGCGCCTCGGTCTGCCACAGCCGCTGCTCGATGCGGCGCAGGCACGTCGCAGCGACCAAGGAGCCACGCTCGATGCAGCGCTAACGGCAGCTGCGGATGCCGAGCGAGCCGCGCGCGAAGCGCGCCAGGTGGCAGAGGGGTTGCAGGAGCGCGCAGCAGACTCACTTGCACAAGCGGTGGAGATGCGCCGCGCCACGGAGCGAGGGGCCATCGAAGCGCGCCAAACGGCAACAGCAGAGGCGCGTGAGGCCGCGACGGCGATCTTGCTTCGTGTTGAGCAGTTGCGGGCGGCGCTTGAGTCGGGGAGCCTGACACCGGAGGCTCTAGCGATGGCGACGGATCTGCAGCAGGCAGTAGCCGCTGGCGCAGCCTCGTCACTGAACGAAGAGGAGGACTCAAGCGGGGGGCTCTCTTCGACGGCGCTGGCGGCGGCTGTCGGTAGCGATGTGGTGCTGCGATCGGGGGCCCGCGGCACGCTGCTTGCGGTGGATGGCGAGAATGCGACGATCGCCCTCGGTCGGATGCACAGCTCACTACCAGTCACGGAGATCAGCAAGATCCTCGCGTCGGCGACGTCAACGCCTCAATCTGCAGTTCGACCGTCAGGCTCCCTCTCCGCGGCGAAGCTCGATCTGCGTGGTGCGCGCGTTGAAGATGCGCTGGCAGCGCTGGAGGCACGGATTAGCGCCGTGCTGCTGGCAGGCGGCGATCAGCTGGAGATCATCCACGGGGTTGGCACTGGTGCACTTCGCGATGCGGTGCGCCGCAAGCTGCGAGAGCTGCCTGAGGTTCGTGAAGTGCGATCGGCTGATGAGCCTGGCCGCGAAGGGGTGACCCTCGCCCTCCTCTAGTCGACCTAAGGCGTTGATGGGCTCGGGGAAATCGAAGGGTCTGGCGTAGGCGAGGGACTTGCTGTCGCCGAGAGACAGGAGAGGGTCGGGGCGATCGTGCCACCCCAGGTGGCGCCATTCGGTTGCCAGAAGGGTGCGTAGAAGTACGTTGTCTTCCCGCCTCGTACGCCGCCAACGATCCCGGCGCCCAGCCGCGCGCGTTCAATCCATTCGAGGTTGGCCGCCTGCCACTTCGGCCACTGTGCTTCGAGCGAGCTCAGATCGAGGTAGTTCGCCTCGATGCGCGTTCCCACACAGCCATCAGCCCAGAGCAGCCCGGTGGCGCTATCAATGGCAAGGAGGCGCGTCGTGCTGCACGACGTCGTTGGGGCCGTCCCCGGCAAGAAGTATTCGCTCGTGGTGAGCGTGGTGCAGGCACCAGGAAGCTCTCCTGTGTGCGCATCGATTGTGACCTCCTCGAGGCCAGTCGGCTTGGCAAAGTTTGCGACCGGAAGTTTTGATGAAATCTCGGTGAAGTAGGACTGCCAGAGCCCGCCCGCGGAGTCGAGGGAGTAGACCGTAGCGGGGGTTGAGTCCGAATTGCCCAGCCAGACACCGGTGACGAGATGCTGAGCGGTTGGATCGTTCGGCGCGGCGAGATAGCCGAACGCGGCGAGGTCCTTGGTCCCTTCGGTGGTTCCTGTCTTTAACGCCGCTGGGCGACGCTTCCCATTGCTGGCAATGATCTTCCGCTTCGACCATGGGCGATTGACTGCAGGGTCTGTGTTCCCCGCGATGATGTCGGTC
Organism: Chloroflexota bacterium; assembly: GCA_009692905.1. Taxonomy (GTDB): domain Bacteria; phylum Chloroflexota; class Limnocylindria; order Limnocylindrales; family Limnocylindraceae; genus Limnocylindrus. The sequence continues at coordinate 2,354 of SHYI01000053.1, read as the reverse complement.
ATCAGCTCGGCGGTCTCCTTGGCAAACGCTTGCTTGGCGCTCTCGACGGGGGCGGGAGCCTCCCAGATGACTGCGCCGTCACGATCCTCAATGCGCAGGATGTAGCGGCGGCCGACCGCTGTTCCCTCGTTGGCGAGGGCGCCGTAGGCGGAGAGTAGGTCGACGTAGCGAACTTCGAGGGTGCCGATTGCGAGTGAGGCGCCCGCAACGTTCTCGCTGTTGTTCTGGAAGTCGAAACCGCTATCGCGCATCTGGCGCCAGACGCGATCTTGCCCCGCACGAATGATCGCCTTAATCGCGGGGACGTTCAGCGATCCCTGCAAGGCTTGGCGCATGCGTACTGGACCATGCTCACTCCCCTCGGAGCTTGCCGGTGTCCAGCCCACACCGAAGTCGACGGGGACATCCATCAGGATCGTTGCTGGTGTGACCGCGCGGTTTTCAAGTGCGTAGGCATAGGTGATCGGCTTGATCGAACTGCCTGGCTGTCGGTACCCGCTCAGCACGTCGTATTCTGGCTGGAAGAGGGTGCCGTCTGCCTCCCCGTAGTAATCCGCTGAGCCGGCGTAGGCAAGGATGTCGCCTGTGCGCGCATCAAGGGTCGCAACGGCAGCATTGTTGATCTCCTTGCCATGAATTGTTTTCAGCCAGTCGGTCGTTTTGACGCCGATGCTCTTCAAATACGCCTGGTACTCCTTGATCTGCGTTGAGCGAACGGCGAGGGCCCACTTCTCTGCGGCCTGCTGCATCCCCCAATCAAGTGAGGAGATAACTTTGTAGCCGCCAGTGTCGAGCTGCTGCTGGCAGCCTTCAGTGCTGGTGCAGAGGATGCTTGAGAGAGCGTCACGCACGCGATTCACAAAGTGCGGCGCACTCATCTCAATCAGCGGAGAGGTGATGAGGATGATCTCTTCGGTGCGCGCAGCCTCGATCTCCGCGTCGGTGATGGTGGCGGTCTCCTGCGGGATGCCGCTCGCTCGGGCGGACTTGAGTAGATCCAAAACGACGCTGCGACGCTTCGCCACAGCAGAATCAAGTGGTACGCGAATAACGCCGTCCTCACCGACGACCGCGCTTTCACGAAGGTCGTAGGTGCTTGGCGCCTGGGGGATGGCGGCAAGGATGGCCGCCTCGCCTAGGGTGAGCTGGTCGAGCGTCTTGCCGAAGTACTGCTGCGATGCGGTCAGAATGCCGTACGAGCGCGAGCCGTAGTAGTTGTTGTTGAGGTACTTGGCAATGACCTTCTCCTTGCCAACTCGCCCTGGGAACTCTTTGGTCAGTCGGATCGCCTGGATGATCTCTTTCACCTTGCGCTCGTAGACGCTCCCTGCGAAGGCAGAGTCTGGGAGCAACACGCTACGGACGAGCTGCTGGGTGATGGTCGAGCCACCACGGCCAGAGCCGCCCAAGGTGTCGAGCGCGGCGGCCACGAAGCCGAGCGGATCAAAGCCAGAGTTCTCCCAGTAAGTCTTATCCTCGATGGCGGCGGTGGTGTCCAGGACAATGCTGGGGATGTCGGAAAACTCCATCTCGGTGCGGCGGTCTGAGCCAAATGCAGCGAGCTGGACCGTGCCGGTGCGGTCGTACACGGTGGTGTTCTGGTCGAGCACGATGGTGTCGAGGTCCTTCGGGTCGGGGAGATCAGAGACCACGGCGCTATAGATCGCGATGGTGCCGCCATAGGCGATCGCGGCGATCAGCAGGCAGGCGCCCAGCAGGGCGACTGGCAGGAGGGCGAAGAGCCCCCCGAGAAGGCGTTTTCGGGGGCGGCCGCTCCGCTGGGTTGAGTTTCCCGAGGCCATGTCCATCAATGTGAAGGTAGCATAGGGCGCATGGCGAACCCTCTGGCCTCCGAGCTCCTCCGCGACTTCACCGAGCGAGGTCTGGTTCATGACGTGACTGCAGGCCTCGATCAACGCCTCGTCGCCGACCCAGCGATCAGCGCCTATATCGGCTTCGATCCGAGCGCCGACTCACTCCATGTTGGGCACCTGATGGGTGTCCTTGCGCTGCGACGACTCCAACTGCACGGTGGTCGCCCTGTCGCACTGGTTGGCGGGGGGACCGGCATGATCGGCGACCCCTCGGGCCGATCGGCCGAACGGAATCTTCTGGATCGAGCGACGCTGGACCACAATCGCGCCGCGATTGGTGCGCAGCTCGCGAATCTCGTCGACTTCTCGGGGAAGGGCGGCGCGTTGTTGCTGGATAACCTCAGCTGGCTCGGCGACCTTGGGCTGATCGATTTCCTTCGCGACACAGGGAAGCACCTCACCGTCGGCTACATGCTCGCAAAGGAGAGCGTAAAGACGCGGCTTGAGGGCGGTCTCTCGTTCACGGAGTTCAGTTACATG
>SHYI01000052.1 GCA_009692905.1 Chloroflexota bacterium | reverse complement strand
CCTCGATCATCATGCAGCTGATGAGCGGCGTGGTGCCGCGCCTGATCGAACTCAGCCGCGAGGGTGAGTACGGCCGCAACAAGATCAACCAGTACACCCGCTACCTGACCGTGCCGCTCGCGGCGCTGCAGAGCTACGCCTTCCTCGCGTTGCTGAACAGCCAGAACGTGCTCAAGACGCGCTTTGACCTTGCCAGCCCAGAGACCCTCGTGCAGATCGTGATCCTCACGACCGGTTCGTTGCTGCTGATGTGGATCGGTGAGCTGGTCACTGAGCGAGGCATCGGCAACGGGATCAGCTTCATCATCTTCGCCGGCATCATCGGCCGCGTCCCGGGCGCCATTCAGGAATTCCTTAGCGCGCCGGATCTCGCCGTACTGCTCGCCTTCGCCGTTCTCGGCGCTGCGGCCGTTGCCGCGATCATCTTGATCACCGAGGGGCAGCGCCGCATCCCGGTCGAGTATGCGAGCCGCGTCCGCGGCAATCGCGTCTACCAGGGTGGCCGCACCTTCCTGCCGCTAAAGGTCAATCAGGCCGGCGTGATTCCAATCATCTTCTCCATGAGCATCCTGCTCTTCCCAGCGCAGATCGCCGGCTACTTCACCGCCTCAGAGGTTGAGTGGGTCAAGGGCGGCGCGCAGTGGATCGTTGACACGCTTGGGCCACAGAACGAGCTCGTCTATCTTCCGTTCTACTTCATCCTCACGGTGGCGTTCACCTACTTCTACACAGCCTTCACCTTCAAGCCTGATGAGACCGCAGACCAGCTGCGCAAGAACGGCGGCTACATCCCAGGCATTCGCCCAGGGATGCCAACGCAGGAGTATCTGGGGAAGGTCGTCACACGCATCACCCTGCTCGGATCGCTCTTCCTGGGACTTGTTGCCGTCTCGCCGTATGCGCTCGGCACACTCTTCGGTGATCTCGGTGGCCTGGGCGTCAGCCTTGGCGGTACCGGGCTCCTGATTGCGGTGAGCGTTGTTGTGGAGACGATGAAGCAGCTCGAGGCGCAGATGTTGATGCGAAATTACGAGGGCTTTATTAAGTGATCCTCGTCCTTCTCGGCGCCCCCGGCGCAGGGAAGGGGACGCAGGCGGAGGCACTCTCCGCAGCAACGGGGGCAGCCCACGTTGCAACTGGCGACCTCTTCCGTGCTGAAATTGCCGCTGGCTCACCGCTCGGTCTTGCCGCACAGCAGTTCATTGACGCTGGGCAGTTGGTCCCCGACGAGGTCACCATCAACATGATCCAAGCGCGTCTCGCCAAGGGGGATGCAGTTAACCGCGTCATCCTTGACGGCTTTCCGCGCAACCCTGCACAGGCGAATGCACTGGATGCGGCGTACGCGGCGAGCGGTCGTTCGATCCGCGCCGTACTGCTGCGGGTGGACGACGCGATCCTTGCAGAGCGCCTTACCGCGCGCCGAGTCTGCCCGTCATGTGGGCGCTCGTACCACCTCCTCAGCCGCCCGCCGCAGAGCCCCGGGGTGTGCGACGTGTGCGCCACGGCGCTGGTTACCCGGAGTGACGACGCCCCCGAGACCGTTGCGGCGCGGCTGGCAAATCAGCTCGCCGCCCTTGGCTCGGTTGTCGAGCTGTATCGCGCAACCGGTCGCCTCACTGAGGTGAGCGGCGTGGGCACCGTCGACGAGGTCCAAGGTCGCCTAGCGGCGGCCGCCGCTGCCGCGGGGCTGACGGCATAGCGATGGGGGCAATCACCCGCAAGAGCCCAGCCGAGATTGCGCTGATGCGACGTGCCGGCGCCATCGTTGCCGAAATTCATGAGCTCGTACAGGAGGCGGCGGTTCCAGGAGCGAGCACCGCCGAGCTGAACGCGATCGCCGAGCGCTGCATTGAACGCCACGGCGCAGCCTCCAATTTCAAGGGCTATCACGGCTTCCCATCAGTCATCTGCATCTCGCTCGATAGCGAGGTGGTGCATGGCATCCCCGGCGATCGTGAGATCAAAGAGGGGGCGCTCGTATCCATTGACGCGGGTGCCATCTGGGACGGCTGGCATGCCGACGCGGCGCGCAGCTTCGTGGTTGGCGAGGGGTCCCCAGAGGCGAAGCGCCTGGTGGCGGTGACCCGCGAGGCGCTGGATGCCGGCATCGCCGCCGCCCGCCCAGGGGCCACCATCGAAGAGATCTCTGGCGCAATTGAGGATGTCGCCCTGCGCGCGGGGTATGGGATCGTGCGCCCCTACGTCGGCCACGGCATCGGCCGTGCCATGCATGAGGCCCCACAGGTGCCCAACTTCCGCACCGGTCGCAAGAGTCTGACCCTGGCGGAGGGGCACTGCCTGGCGATCGAGCCGATGCTCACCCTCGGGTCGCCTGAGGTTGGGGTGATGGAGGACGAGTGGACAGTTGTAACAATTGACGGGAGCCTGGCGGCACATTGGGAGGAGAGCATCGCCATCGTGGCGGGGGGCTCCACCATCCTCACGAGGGGGTCATGAACGCCCCTTTCGCGCGGGGATCGTGGGGCTCTGCTACTCTCTCCCCTCGCGCGTCTGCGGACTCCGTAGCGCGCCGTCTCGGCCTTCCGAGACCCAGTAACGCGTTCTGATCGGGGGTTTGTTGGCGAAGAAAGATTCGATCGAGGTCGAGGGGACCGTAGTTGAGCCGCTACCGAACACATCGTTCGTGATCGAGCTTGAAAATGGCCACCGGATCCGCGCCTACATCAGTGGAAAGCTTCGGACGAATTTCATCCGAATCCTTCCAGGTGATCGGGTGAAGGTCGAACTCTCGCCATACGATCTGACCCAGGGTCGGATCACCTACCGGTTGAAGTAGCAGCACGAGCGGTGCGCCGCTCACAGCAGGAGAACGAGTGAAAGTATCTGCGTCGGTCAAGGTTCGTTGCGACAAGTGCCTCGTGATTAAGCGGCACGGCCGCGTCATGGTCATTTGCGAAAACCCGAAGCACAAGCAGCGACAGGGTTAGCTGATGGCTCGTATTGCAGGGGTCGATATTCCGCGCGAGAAGCGCGTTGAGATCGCCCTTACCTACATCTTCGGCGTTGGCCTGACCACCAGCCAGAAGATCTTGGCGCAGACCTCCATTAATCCCGACACGCGCGTGCGCGATCTCACCGAAGACCAGGTCAACCGACTTCGTGAAGTCGTCGACAAGGGTCGCAAGGTCGAGGGCGACCTTCGCCGTGAGATTGCCATGAACATCAAGCGACTGATCGAGGTTGGCACCTACCGTGGCACCCGACATCGCAAGAACCTCCCGTCGCGCGGTCAGCGCACGAAGACCAACGCACGACAGCGCCGTGGCGCACGCAAGACCGTCGCCGGCAAGAAGATTGAGAAGAAGTAGGCAGAGAGATGGCTGAAGAGAAGAAGAAGCGCGCACCGAAGACTCGACGTCGCGAGAAGAAGAACGTGCCAGTCGGGCATGTGCACATCGCGGCGTCGTTCAACAACACCCTCGTATCAATCACCGACCTAACGGGCGCGGTGCTTTCGTGGGGCTCGGGTGGCGTCGCTGGCTTCAAGGGCTCACGCAAGAGCACCCCGTACGCGGCATCGCTCGGAGCTGAGGCAGCCGCACGCAAGGCGATGGAGCACGGGCTTCGTTCCGTGGCCGTCTTCGTGAAGGGTCCAGGCGCCGGACGCGAGCAGGCAATCCGCGGCCTGCAGACAGCGGGCCTCGACATCACTGCAATCACCGATGTGACGCCGCTGCCACACAACGGCTGCCGTCCTCCGAAGAAGCGCCGAGTCTAGGGGAATAGAAGTATGGGTCGAGATACCGGACCAGTCTGCCGCCAGTGCCGTCGAGAGGGCGCGAAGCTCTTCTTGAAGGGTGCGCGCTGCTATACGAAGAAGTGCTCGTTCGAGAAGCGCCCTACCCCTCCAGGCATGCACATGATGCGCCGCCGCAAGGTTGGCGACTACGGCCTGCAGCTGCGCGAGAAGCAGAAGATGCGCCGCGTCTATCGCATTGGCGAGACCCAGTTCCGCCGCCTCTTTGAGGCCGCTGAGCGTGGCACCGACGTGACAGGCGAGAACCTACTCCGCCTCCTTGAGCTGCGATTCGACAACGTCGTCTACCGTCTCGGGCTCGCCAGCTCGCGAGACCAGGCACGTCAGTTGATCACCCACGGCCACCTCTCCATCAATGGTCAGGCGGTAAACATTCCGTCGTACTCACTGAAGCCAGGCGATGTCATCTCGGTCCGCGAAGGGCGAGCCGACATTGGGCCATTCAAGGAGGCCGCAGGCTCCCTTTCAGGCAATGGCATTCAGGAGTGGCTCCGCGTGGATGCCACAAAGTTGACCGGTACGGTGGTCGCTGCTCCGCGGCGCGATCAGATGCCGGGCGACTTCAATGAACAACTCGTCGTCGAGTTTTACTCGCGGTAAGAGGGAGAGAGAATATGTCCGATGCACTGACCACCAAGATCGCCCCGCTCGAGGAGCTCGGCTCGTACGGCAAGTACGAGGCTGGCCCATTCGCGCCAGGCTACGGCGTCACCCTCGGCAACGCGCTGCGCCGCGTCCTACTCGGATCGCTGGAAGGTGCCGCAGTCACCGCCGTGCAGATTGACGGCGTCATGCAGGAGTTCTCCTCGCTGCCAGGCGTCCGTGAAGACGTCGTGCAGATCCTCCTCAACGTTAAGAAGATTCGCCTTCGCAGCTTTGCGAAGGAGCGCATCGAGCTCACCCTTTCGAAGAAGGGGGCAGGCCCGGTCACCGCTGGCGACATCAAGCCGAACGGCCAGATCGAGATCGTCAATCCAGAGCTGGTTCTTGCAACGCTCGACTCCGACAAGGCGGCCATTGAGGCCACCCTCGTCGTTGAGACCGGCGTTGGCTACGTCTCCTCGGACCGCGTTGATGCGGACCCTGAGGGCGAGGTACGACCACGTGGCGTGATGAGCGTCGACGCCATCTTTACCCCAGTCCGCAAGGTCAACTTCACCGTGGAGAACACGCGCGTCGGCCAGGATGTCGACCGCGAGAAGCTCATCCTTGAGATCGAGACCGACGGCACGATTACGCCAGAGGCTGCTGTCCGCAAGGCTGCGGCAATCCTCGTCAGCCAGTTCACCGCCTTCTCCGGCCTCGGCGAGGTCCCAGCGGCGGCGCCAGCGGCAGAGGCTGGCGGCAACCTTCTTGACGTTTCAATTGAGGATCTTGATCTGCCGATGCGCGCCTATAACGCGCTGAAGCGCGCGGGCATCCTCAAGGTCCGCCAACTCCTCACCGCACTTGATGGCGGCGAGATGGAGCTCCTCAAGTTGCGCAACTTCGGCCAGAAGAGCCTCAACGAGGTTCGCGAGAAGCTCGTCGAGCGCGGCTTCGATGTGCCTGAGAGCAGCATCCCTGCTGACGCCATCTTTGACGAGGATGAGAGCGACGCCGACGACGAGGAGAAGGCCTAATGACCTCGCACGCGATTGGCGGACGTAAGCTCTCCCGCAAGCAGGGGCCGCGCCTCGCGCTGTATAAGAACCTGATTGTTTCCGTGTTGCGCTACGAGCGTATCCAGACGACTGAGGCCAAGGCCAAGGAGATTCGTCCGCAGGTTGAGCAGATCATTACGCTCGCCAAGAAGGGTGGCCTCTCGGCCCGACGCGCAGTGATTGCAGCCCTCCCGGAAGAGCCGCTCGTAGTTGAGAAGCTCTTTGATGAGATCGTGCCGAAGTATGCGAACCGCAAGTCAGGCTACTGCCGCATCACCAAGATTGGCATCCGCCAGGGTGACTCGGCGCCGCTTGTGCAGCTTGAATTGATCTAGGAGGATCAGATGAACACGAAGACCTGGACACCTCGCGCCGCTGAAATCGAGCGCCGCTGGTTCGTGATCGATGCCGAGGGCCAGACCCTAGGCCGACTCGCGACGAAGGTGGCCTCAACGCTGATGGGGAAGGGGAAGCCAACTTTCGCTGACCACCTCGATTCGGGCGACTTCGTGGTCGTGATCAACTCAGCTAAGTTGGTTGTCACCGGCGACCGACTCCTTTCGAAGAAGTACCACTCGCACTCTGGGCAGCCAGGCGGTTACCGCATGGAGGTCCTCGGCGACCTGCTGAAGCGCAAGCCGAACGAGGCGATTCGCCGAGCCGTTAAGGGGATGCTCCCAAAGACGAAGCTCGGCAATGCACAGATTCGTAAGTTGAAGGTCTATGCCGATGCGGATCATCCGCACGCTCCACAGAAGCCGGAGCCCCTCGCGTGAGCCCGAAGGAGAAGAGCGTGGCCAGTCTGCCGTACTACCAGGGCACCGGTCGACGCAAGACCTCAATCGCACGCGTTCGCCTCGTTGCTGGTGAGGGCCAGATCGTCATCAATGGACGCACCTACGAGCAGCACTTCGGCGGCGCCGTTCCGCAGTCTGAAGTATTCGCACCATACCGAGTCACCGGCACCGAGGGTCGCTTCAACGCGATGGTGAAGGTTGAGGGCGGCGGTATCTCCGGCCAGGCTGGCGCAATTCGCCACGGCATTTCACGCGCACTCCTCTCCGCCGATCCAGAGGCGTACCGACTACCACTCCGCCAAGCTGGATTCCTGACGCGCGATCCGCGCGCCAAGGAGCGCAAGAAGTACGGTCTCCGACGCGCACGCAAGGCGAAGCAGTTCACCAAGCGCTGATCTAGCGCAAGGACGACCGTGACCACGGTTCGCTTCGGCACCGATGGGATCCGCGGGATCGCTGGCGAGACACT
>SHYI01000051.1 GCA_009692905.1 Chloroflexota bacterium | reverse complement strand
GCCGCCTCCGCGCTAGCAATCTTCAACGTGCCGATCTTGCTGACCGCGCCGCTCTCGGCACTCGCGGTGTGGGTGCTCGTGGTCTACGGCAGCTACCGCAGCGTCGAGCGCATCTTCCTGTCACTCACCGCCGTCTTCTTGGCCTACATTGCCGCCGCACTCTTGGCGAATCCAAATTGGGCCGCTGTGGCCTCATCCCTCACCACGCCAAGCCTCGCCGGGGTTTCGGGGGCTGAGATGCTGCTGCTGGTGGCGGTCGTTGGTACAACGGTGACGCCGTACATGCAGTTCTACCTGCAGTCTGCTGTCGCTGAGAAGGGGATCGGCGTTGATGAGCTTGGCGCTGCCCGCGCCGACGCCATCCTTGGTTCCATCTGGACGAACTTCATCGCCGCCTGCGTGGTGATTGCCACGGCGGTCGCACTCGGATCACTTGGGAAGCCGATCGGCTCGGCGGCGGATGCGGCGGTCGCACTCGAGCCGCTCGCCGGCGAGTTCTCGAAGATTCTCTTCGGCGCTGGCCTCTTTGGCGCAAGCCTCTTGGCGATGGCGATCATGCCGCTCACCACCGCCTTCGCCCTCTCCGAGGCGTTCGGTTTTGAATCGGGGGTCGACAAGCGCCTGCGCGAGGCGCCGATCTTCTACGGCATCTTCACCGCGATCTTGGCGATTGGCGCCATCGTGGTGATGCTCCCTGGGCTGAATCCGATCGGCGCGATCATCAGCAGCCAGTACCTGCAGGGGCTCTTCCTGCCGATCGTGCTCGCCTTCATCGTCAAGCTCACCAGCAGCAAATCGCTCCTTGGTGAACACGTCTCGCCACGCTGGTTGCGCCTGGTTGGCTGGAGCTCCGTTGCGATCCTCGCCGTGCTGAACGTGGGGATCGTGCTGGTCAATATCCTCGGCCTCGCCGCCTAGGCGAGCCGTTCCGCGCTACGGCGCGACTGGTGGGCCTTCGTTGAGGTGACCTGCGACCGGCCCAAAGTAGGGGGCGAGCCACACCTTGGTGCAGCTAATTGTTGCCGCGAGCTTGGCTGCGGTCGGCGCGAATCGCATCTTGGCCCCCGCGAGCGCACACTTCTTTGCGCTATCGGTGCCGCCCGTCATCAGGAGTGACTTCCAGCCACCCGCGACATCGGGGCCGAGCAGCAGGGCGGGCTTTGCATAGGCAATCACATTGAAGATCGCCTCAACGTTTGCAGTCGTTATGGTGCCGCGCACCAGTGGTGGCCCCTTCTTGTACCAACGGAGATTCATCAAGGAGGCGAGTGCCGCCGCACGGAATCGGTCCGCCTCGAGGACCCGGAGTGTGATGCCTGCGACGATTCGTGGATGTCGCAGTGCGCGTGGTCCAACCTCATCATATTTGCGGGAGCGACCGAAGCCGGTCCACAGGTTGCTCGGCACGCGGAAGGAGCAGCTCTCGTTTGTTGCCGCACTCAGCGGGATCGTAATATCGCAAGAGCCCTCAACAAAGTAGGGGCTCGTGGTGCGCACCGTCTTGGTTGTGCTTGGCTCCTTGCAGTTGGCGTAGCTCCAGCCGATCACCTTGCTGCTCGGGTAGTTGTCCGCACGGCCCGGTCGCAAGAAGAGCAGGTCGCCATACATGGCGTTGGAGGCGAGGCTCTGGTCGAGGTAGCTAGAGCCACTCCCCTTGATCTTGCGCAGGATGTCCGTGCGGCAGGCGGCGAATCTCGTCTTCTCGTTGAGTTGCACGATCGTGTCGGCGGGGGCGATGCGATCGAGCACGGCCCCCATGATGTCGGAGGTGCCAAACGTCGTCAGGGTCCAGTCGTCAATTTCGATGCCGAGTCCCCAGGCGATGTTCTGGGCCATTAAATCGGCCGCAACGATGCTGCGCTCCCAGGCGAGCTTCTTATCCCACGCGGTCCGCTGGCTCGCGGTCATGTTGGAGCGCGCGCACTGCTGGGCGCGCACGATCATGGCGTTGATCTTGTCGGTGAAGATCTTGGAGCCGGCGCGGCAGAACGACTTCGCCAGTGCCGGCTTGAGCGGGAAGCCATAGAGATCCCGCGGAATGCTGTAGGCAGCGGTCTGACCGCTGAATGGGTCAACGGTAAGGAGCATGATCACGTCGGTGCGCTCAGAGCCGAGCTGATCGCGCGGCACACCCGCCGCCTTATCGTTCGCTGGGGACCAGGTCCAGTCGGTCGCGTTCTCCACGCCTTCGCCGCAGCGCTCCGCGGTCTTGTCGATCAGTGAGCCAGCACAACGCTTATCGCTCCCGAGAAAGAGGAGCGTGTAGCGCCCATCGGTGCCGAGGATGTTGGTGGGCGTGGCGGCAGCGGGGCTCGGCGGCGTGCTCGCCCAGATGACAGTGGCGGTGAAGATCGTCGCCAGCAGGGCGACGGCGAGGGCGTACGGTCGGGCGGTACGAACCACTACATCATCACCAGGCCGCCGTCGACGCCGAGCACCTGCCCGGTGACGTACGAGGCCTCGCGCGATGCAAGGTAGATCACCGCCGCGGCGATCTCGTGTGGCTCGCCGAAGCGGCCGAGCGGGGTCGCTGTCTTAACTCCCTCTTTAATGGCCTCGGGAAGATCGGCGGTGAGTTCGGTGACGATGAAGCCTGGCGCCACCGCGTTGACGGTGATCCCGCGGCTAGCGACCTCGCGGGCGGTCGCCTTGGTGAGCCCGATCATGCCGGCCTTCGCCGAGCTGTAGTTCGCCTGGCCGGCGTTCCCCGCCTGGCCCGAGACGCTGGTGATGTTGACGATGCGGCCGCTCTTGGCGCGCAGCATCTCTCGTACGGCGGCTTTCGTCATGTAGAAGGCGCCCGAAAGATTCGTGTCGATGACCTCGCGCCACTGCTCTGGCGTCATGCGCAAGATGAGCGTGTCGCGGGTGATGCCGGCGTTGTTGACGAGCAGGTCGACCTTGCCGAACGACTCCATCGCCTTCGCCACAACGGCAACCGCGCTATCGGGATCGGCGGCGTCGGCCTGCATGGCAATCGCCTTGCGACCCTTGGCGGTGATCTCGGCGACCACGGCGTCGGCGGCGGCGGTGTTCCCCTTGTAGGTGATCAGCACGTCTGCACCCGCCTCGGCGAGGGCGATGGCGATGGCGCGGCCAATGCCACGGGCACCTCCGGTGACGATTGCGGCGTATCCGTTGAGCTCAAACATGGAACCTCCTCTGTTGGGGTTGTTGTGGCTAGTGTCGCGCTTAGCGGCCCTTTGCGTCTAGGAGTGCCTTGAGCGCCGCTGGCACCTCGGCCGCCTTCGCTCCCCCCTCAGGGCGCCTGATCTTGATGGTGCTCGGGTCAACCGCAGCGGCTCGCGCACCGTGCGCTGGATCGGCATCCCAGCGCGTGACGAAGGCGCCTGAGGTGTAGCCGCCACCGAAGGCAACTGTGCAGAAGACATCACCCGGCTTCAGTCGGCCGGCGGCAACTGCCTCGGAGAGGGCGATCGGGATGCTCGCAGCGGAGGTGTTCCCGTAGCGGTCGAGGTTGACGAAGATCTTCTCCATCGGGAAGTCGATCGCCTTGGAGACGTGCTCAATGATGCGCAGGTTCGCCTGATGCGGGATCACCAGATCTACTTCTGGAACAGTCAGGCCCGCGCGCTGAATCGCCGTCGTCGCAACGGCAGCCATCGTGCGTGTGGCGTACACATACGTCTTCGCCCCATCCATCTTGATCAGCGGATCGGCGTCGTCACCCGAGCCACCAGGAATCCAGAGTGCGAATGCCCCCGACGGGTCGGCGGAGAGTTCGAAGCTCAACGTGCCTGGGCGCGTGGCGACGTTCTGGTCGTCGCGCAGGTCGAGCGCGTCGAGGACAATTGCGCCCGCGCCATCGCCGAAGAGGACGCAGGTCGAGCGATCGCTCCAATCAACAACGCGCGAGAGCGACTCCGCGCCAATGACCAGTGCGCGCTGGCCGAGACCGGCGGTGAGGAAGCCGTGCGCCACGGCGTACGCGTAGGCGAAGCCGGAGCAGGCGGCCGAGAGGTCGAATGCGGCGGCGCGATGGCTGCCGATCGCCTCCTTCACCAACACGGCGGTGCTCGGCATCGGATGATCGGGGGTGAGGGTGGCGACAACGATCAGGTCAACGGAGTCGGCAGTTACACCAGCAACGGCGAGTGCGCGCGCGGCGGCAATCGCGCCCATCGATGCGGTGGTCTCGTCGGCGCCCGCGATGTGGCGCTCGCGAATCCCCGTGCGCGTGCTGATCCACTCGTCGCTCGTCTCAACAATCTGCTCAAGATCGGCGTTGGTGATGACCGCCTTCGGCACCTCGTGCCCCCATCCAACAATGTGGGTCGTACGATTCGGCAGCGCCGCTAAGCCGGTCTCGCCACCAATACGCGTGGCGTCGCCGTTGGTCAGCGGTCCGCTCATGCTGGCTCCACCTCGATGATCGGCGTCTTCGCCTTCACCAGAAGTCCGTCTTGCGCAATGATGCGCACCACACGACCAGCCTTGTCGCTCTTGATCTCGTTGAAGAGCTTCATCGCCTCGATGAGGCCGATCGGCTGGCCAACCGCCACGATCGATCCAACACTGATGAGTGGCGCGGCGCCCGGCGACGACGCGGCGTAGAAGATGCCGGTGAGCGGTGCGTTCACCACCGAGCCGCTCGGTGCGGCTGCGCTCGCTGGCGCGGCCGCAGGCTTCGATCCTGTTGGGAGCGGCACAGGGGCGGCGCTAGCAAGGCTCTGCGGTGCGGCAGCGGCGGCCATCACCACGTGGCTCCCCTGCACGGCGCTACGGCTACGCACCACCACACGGGTGCCGCCCGCGGAGAGTTCAACCTCGGCGAGGCCGCTCCCGTCGGCGACGACGGCGAGGCGGTCGATGATCTCGATGAGGGCGGCGTCGTCGGTCGTCAGCGGCAGGTTGGCTGGGAGGCGTACGCCACTGCGGCTCTCCCCCTTCCGAGGGCGAGGGGGCGTGTTCTGCACTGGGGCAGCCGCGGCGGTTGGCAGGGCGCTCTCAATCAGCCGTGAGGGGTCGCGCGGCGCGAGTCGCTCAATGGCTGGTGTTGACGGCGGAATTACATTGCTTGCTGGGGCCACCTCAGGTGCGCCACCGCGCGCGCGGCGTGCTGCATCAAGCGCCGCCTCAAGGGCACGGCGTGCGCTCTTCTGTAGTCGAACGCGACGCTTCTCTGGCATCACTTCCCCTCCCACTTCGCAAAGAGGAGTGCGGAATTCTGGCCGCCGAAGCCGAAGGCATTCACGAGTGCCAGGTTGACCTGCTGCGCAGCAGGCACGCCGGTGACAATGTTCAGACCAACGGACGCTGGATCTGGCGCGGTGAGGTTCAGCGTTGGGTGCACGCGACCGTCACGCATGGCGCAGATCGTGGCGATAGAGCCGAGACCGCCCGCGGCGCCGAGGGTGTGGCCGATGGCGCTCTTGGTGGCGGTGACACTTGCGCGCGAACCTTCGCCGAGGATCGTGCGAATCGCTTCGAGCTCCGCCTTGTCGCCCTCAGGCGTTGAGGTGGCGTGCGCGTTGACGTGATCGAGCTCGGCACCGGTGCGACCCGCCTTGGCGAGTGCGCGTCGTGCGGCGCGAACGGCACCAGAGCCGCCAGGTGCTGGCAGGGTGATGTGCAGCGCGTCGGCGGTGGCGCCGTAGCCAACGAGTTCGGCGAGTGGCGTTGCGCCGCGAGCGAGTGCCACGTCGAGTCGCTCCAGCAGGAGGATGCCTGCACCTTCGGCCATCACGAATCCATCACGACCGCTATCGAACGGTCGTGACGCGGCGGCAGGGTTGCCCCCAGTTGACGATGCGCCGCTGCGCGAGAGGGCCCGCATGTTGTTGAATCCCGCGATCACCACAGGGTGGAGCGCCGCCTCGGTGCCGCCAGCAAGTGCCGCGGTGGCGTCGCCGCGGCGAATCATCTCGTACGCCTCGCCAATCGCATGACCAGCGGTGGCACAGGCGCTCACCGCGCCGAACGATGGTCCCTGTGCGCCAACGTGAATGGCGACCTCACCCGAGGCCATGTTGCCAATAGCGGCGGGGACCAAGAAGGGCGAGATACGACCGGCGCCGCGCTCGGCGAAGACAGCGGCCTGCTCGAAGAGGGTGGTGGCACCACCCAAGCCCGATCCGATAATCGTGGCGACCCCTTCGGATGATTCGCCCGTTTCAAAGCGTGGCGGCAACCCCGCCGAGGCGAGTGCCTCAGCGGCGGCGGCAATGGCGAAGTGCGTGAAGCGATCGAGGCGCTTGATCTGCTTCGGCTCTAGAACATCAGAAGGATCGAAGTCGATCGCCTGGCCGCCGAAGTCGACCTCTTGGCCAGTTAGATCAAGACCCTGCAGCGCGCGAACGCCAGAGCGTCCGGCAAGGAGGCCCTCCCAGAGTGCGGCGACGCCACGGCCGAGCGGTGAGACCGCCCCCATCCCCGTAACGACGACGCGCTGCTCGTTGCTCATCGCACCAGCTTCCCGGAGCGCAGCGTTGCCGCGCGGTAGGTGTCGCCGGTGAGTGCGCGCGCGCTGATCGCGTCGGCAACCTTCTCCGTGTCGTAGCTGGCACGATAAATCTCAGCTTTGATGGTCTTCTCCTCGGGATCAATGTCAATCACGGTAAAGGCGGCGGTGGCGTCGCCGTCGTACGGCAGGCCAACGGAGCCCGCGTCAACGAGCACCTTCCAGCCGTAGTCCTTTACGCGCGCGGTGTGGGTGAAGCCCACGCAGACAACGCGCGAGTCGGTCTGGCCGAGCAGCTCCAACGTGGTCGACGGGTCAAGGTCGGCACTCAACGGAATGGTGCG
>SHYI01000050.1 GCA_009692905.1 Chloroflexota bacterium | reverse complement strand
GCGTTGATGCCAGGGTGAAGCACTGCCGAGTCGATTGACGCGCCGTACGCTGGTCGCTCGCCGACGAGGTGCGCAACCTGCGCGAGGAGGCGCTTGAGTTCGTCAAGGTTCCACCTCGTTGCGCCTGCGCTCGGGGCACCCTGCTCACGCTCCCCCCATACCGCGATGGCAAGGCGGGTCCACTCCGATGGGACACCCTTCGTGCTGCCGTAGGCACGACCGACCTCAAAGATGGCACCCGAGGCCGCTCCATAGCGAAGATTGGCATCCGCACGATCGAGCAAGCTCGGCAGGAGGGACTGGCGAAGTCGGTCGTGATCCGCCGAGAGCGGATTCTTCAAGACAATCGACGCACCACCTGCGGCACCCTCCGATGCCGCGAGTGAACCAGTAACAAGTGCAGTGGGTTCGCTCCAGAGCTCAGCCTGTGCGGCCGACACGAGAGCATGGGTCACAACCTCGTTCAGCCCTGCATCCGCAAGGAGACGGCGCACACGATCACGGAGCAGCGTTGGACTTGGCCGATGCGGCGGAAGGTCGGCGCTCGGGATTGAGGTTGGGATGCGCTCATAGCCGTACAAACGCGCGACCTCTTCGGCGAGATCAGCTTCAATCTCAAGATCACTACGCCAACTTGGCACGCGCACGGCTCGCGCGCTCCCCTTCGCGGCGGAGAGAGAACGCTTCGGCGTGACGACGATCTTCGTTGCGTCGGCCGCAGCCTCTGCGTTGATGCCGATTGTGCCGAGTAGTGCAACCTGCTCATCGTCGGTGAGAGCGACTCCGAGCAGCGCGCGAACACGCGCAGGTCGGAAGTTCAGTGTTGCTGCGGGGACCTCTTCGGCACCGCTTACCAGGCGTCCTGATCGGGCCACACCGCCAGCCCACTCTGTGAGGAGTGCGGCTACCTGATCGGCGCCAAGTACGGCAAGGCGGCGCTCTTGGCCGCGCTCAAAGCGATGTGACGCCTCAGAGCGCAGGCTGTGCCGCTGTGCGGTGCGGCGAACCGACGTTGGGGCGAAGATGGCGCTCTCGATGATCACGCTCGTGGTGGACGGCGTAACTTCGCTGCTCGCGCCCCCCATCACGCCGGCAAGGGCGAGGGCGGTACGTTCGTCGGCGACCACCAGATCTGTTGCATCGAGGCTGCGCACCTCGTGGTCGAGCGTCTCGAGGCTCTCCCCCTTCTTGGCAAGGCGAATCTGCACGGTGTCACCGACCTTGGCACGATCAAACGCGTGCGTCGGCTTGCCGAGTTCCAACATGATGTAGTTGGTGGCATCAACAACGTTCGAGATCGAGCGGAGGCCGGCCGCCTTCAGGCGCATCTGCACTCGATCAGGCGATGCGGCAACGTTCAGTCCGTCGACCACGCGCAGAACAACGTGTGGTGCCAGCGCCTCATCCGCAACGCGCAGGGCCAGCCCCGCAGCTACGGCATCAGCCCCCTCTTTCAGTGGTCGCGCTGCGTAGGCCACCGGTGCTCCCGTGATCGCCCCCACCTCGCGGGCGAGCCCCAAGATCGAGAGGAGATCGCCACGGTTCGGCTTCACGTCGACGTCAATGACATCTTCGCCCAGGTAATCAACAAGAGGCACGCCGAGGGGGGCCGATGGATCAAGGATCAGGATGCCGTCACCGTCGTCGGTTGCGTCGAGCTCCTGCCCGGAGCAGAGCATCCCCTCCGACGCGACCCCCATCTTCTCGGCGCGTTCAATGCGTCGGCCGTCGGGCATTTGCGCGCCGACGAGCGCTACCGGGATGCGCTGCCCAGGAGCAATGTTGCGAGCGCCGCAGACAATGTTGAGGATTGGACCATCCCCGATGCGCACCTTCGTTAGTTGCAGTCGATCGGCCTTCGGATGCGGTCCAACCTCGAGCAGCTCGCCAACGACCATCTTGTTCCAGTTGGCTCCCCAACGCTCCACGCCGCGAACCTCAAGGCCACGCAGGGTGAGCGCCTCGGCCAACTGCTCGGCGGTCAGCTGGACATCGGTGAACTCACGAAGCCAGGAGAGCGGAATCTTCATCGGAATCCCGCCAAGAAGCGCAGATCGTTCTCAAGGAAGGCGCGGAGGTCAGGAATGTCATGGCGCAACATTGCGATGCGCTCAACGCCGAGACCGAAGGCGAACCCTTGATGCGTCTCTGGGTCGATGCCGCCATTCTCAAGCACCACGGGGTGCACCATCCCAGCGCCGAGAATCGTCATCCAACCGTCCTTGCTCCCTGGCCACGAAACGTCTACTGCGACGGACGGCTCGGTGAACGGGTAATACCCCGGCCTAAACCTGGTGCGTGCCGCTGAGCCGAAGAGGCCCTTCGCCAACTCGTCGAGGATCCCCTTGAGGTCGGCGAGCGTTGCGCCGCGGTCAACGAGCAGCCCTTCGACCTGATGGAACTCAAAGCCATGGCTCGCATCGACCGCCTCGTAGCGGAAGCAGCGACCAGGAAGGATCACGCGAATCGGTGGACCGCCGGCCTGCATCGTGCGGATCTGCCCTGGCGACGTGTGCGTGCGGAGCAGTCGCCCTGGCTCCTGCAAATAGAGCGTGTCCCAAAGGTCGCGCGACGGGTGATCCTCTGGAATGTTCAGCAACTGAAAGTTGGTGACGTCGTCTTCAATCTCTTCACCTTCGGCAACGACGAAGCCGAACGAGGCCATGATCTCGGCAATCGCGGCGATCGTCTCTGGGATTGGATGGAGCGAGCCGATCCGCGGAGCTGGGCCTGGGGTGGTTGCGTCAACTCGTTCTCGCTCGATGCGCTCCAGAAGCTCACCCGCTGAGAGGGCAACGCGCCGGGCGGTGACTGACGCATCAAGCGCAGCGCGCACCTCATTCGCAACGACACCGATCTTGGGGCGATCGTCCGCAGGGAGGGCGCCGATGCCGCGAAGGATCTCGGTGATGGCACCACGCTTCCCGAGGAGCGATGAGCCAAGCTCGTCGAGATCAGCGGTCGAAGCAGCAGCAGCAATGCGCGTTGCGGCGTCAGCCTGCAGTGTGCGGAGTTGTTTCTCGAGCGCTGCGAGGTCCACTACCGCGGACCGAAGGGGCTAGGCGCGCTTCGCTGCGACCGCGACCGCCGTGAATGCCGCGGCATCGCGAACAGCGAGGTCGGCCAACATCTTGCGGTCAATCGCAATGTTGTTGCGCTTGAGGCCGGCGATGAACTGTGAGTAGGAGACGCCGTTGAGGCGAGCCGCTGCGTTAACGCGGTGAATCCACAGCTCACGCATCTGGCGCTTGCGCTGCTGTCGGTCTCGCGTTGCGTAGGCAAGGGCGTGGAGCAGGGCCTCACGCGCCGGACGAATGAGCTTGTGGCGTGAGCCACGTCGCCCCTCAGCAGCCTGAAGCAGGCGCTTGTGGCGCTTGTGACCGGCAACTCCGCGCTTAACTCGTGCCATCTTCTACTCCTCTCGTTGTCGCTCAGCCGCCGTACGGCAGCAGGCGTGAAATCTGATTCTTGTGCGTGGTCCCGAGGACGGCCTTCCCCGCGTAGCGGCGGATGCGTCGGGACGATTTGATTTCAAGGTGATGGCCACGCCACGACTTCACGCGGATCGGCTTCCCTGAGCCCGTGAATCCGATGCGCTTCTGCGCGCCCTTGTGTGTCTTCATCTTTGGCATGGTTACTCCCCTTCAAGGGCTGGTACGGCCGGCTCATCGGTGCCGGGTGCCGGGGCCGTCTGACCCTTCTGTCGGGGTAATGCTACCAGTTGGATGGAGAGGAAGCGTCCCTCGAGGAGTGAGGGGCGTTCGAGCTGGGCCACATCGGCCAATCCCTTCACAACCCGGTCCAAAATGGCCCGCCCAATCTCAGGGTGGGTCATCTCACGGCCACGGAACTTGACCGAGAATTTCACCCGGTCGCCCCCCGAGAGGAACTTATGAGCCTGGCGGATCTTGGTCTGCAGGTCGGCATCCCCGATCTTGGGGGTGCAGCGAAGCTCCTTCAGGTCGGCAACCTTCTGACGCTTACGGGCGTCCTGCTCCTTCTTCTGGGCCTCGTACTTGAACTTGCCGTAGTCGAGGTATTTGCAGACAGGGGGGGCCGAGGTTGGGGCGATCTCTACGAGGTCAAGGCCGCGCTCCTGTGCCTGTCGCAGGGCTTCGGGGGTAGCGAGAACGCCGAGCTGGTTCCCCTCTTCATCCAGAACGCGCACCTGTGGGACGCGGATCTGGGTATTGATGCGTAGATCCTTAATCGGTCAGACCCTCACGATCATCAGCCTTGGACCCGAGGACAGCGTCCTTGCGGGGGTAGCGAGCGTAGCACCCTCACGCGGTGCGAGCGGCCGCGCGCGCCGCGAGGGTGGCTGCGAGAGCCTCCCAGCTGGTTGCAGGCTCCTGGGTGCCATCGCGCCAACGTGGCGCGGCCCCGCCAACCTCAATCTCCTTATCGCCCACGACGAGCATCAATGGCACCTTCTGCTCCTGAGCCAAACGGATCTTATTCTGCATGCGGTTCGACGAGTCATCGATGCTGACGCGGATGCCGGCGGCGCGCAGCACTGCGGCACCCGCCGTAACGAATTCAAGGTGGCGGTCGGCAATCGGGATGATGACGACCTGCTCAGGGGCCAGCCAGAACGGGAAGGCCCCAGCGTAGTGTTCGACCAAGATGCCGATGAAGCGCTCCAGCGAGCCGTAGATCGCACGGTGAATGGCGATCGGGCGGACGCGCTCCCCCGCCTCATCGGTATACGTAAGATCGAATCGCTCCGGGAGCATCACAAGGTCAACCTGCACGGTTGCCGTCTGCCACTCACGTCCAAGCGCGTCGCGCACGATGATGTCGATCTTCGGCGCGTAGAAGGCACCGTCACCAGGCTTGAGTTGCCATTTAGCGCCAGAGTCGCGCAGCGCCTTCTCGATCATCGACTCCGCCTTCTCCCAGAGCTTGGGATCGCCAAGTGCCTTGGCAGGCTTGGTCGAGAAGACAAATTCCACTGGCAGATCGAACCAGGCATAGACCTCACGAACCTCTTCTAACAGCGCTGCGACTTCGGATTCAATCTGGTCTGGGCGTACGTAGATGTGGCCATCATCTTGGATGAAGTGACGCACTCGGGTGAGTCCGCTCAGTGTTCCCGACAGTTCGTTGCGATGCAGTCGACCGTATTCGGAGAGTCGCAACGGGAGATCACGGTAGCTGCGCGTGCGCGTGCGATAGATCACGGTGCTCTCGGGGCAGTTCATCGGCTTGAGGCTGAACTCTTCACCCTCGGATTCAATGATGAACATGTTCTCGCGATAGAGATCCCAGTGGCCCGACTGCTCCCAGAGGTGCTTGCTGACGACGATCGGCGTAGAGATCTCCTGATAGCCGCGGCGATCCTGCATCTCACGCATCGCACCTTCGAGCGTGCGCCAGAGTCGTTGCCCCTTTGGGTGCCAGAAGGCACTCCCAGGCGAGACGTCGTGGAACGAGAAGAGGTCGAGCGCTACGCCGAGCTTGCGATGGTCGCGCTTGCGGGCCTCATCACGGCGCCACAGGTACTGGTCAATCTGCTCTTGCGTCTCCCACGCGGTGCCATAGATGCGCTGCAGCATCGGTCGATCGTTCTTCCCGCGCCAATATGCTCCCGCAATCGAGAGCAACTTGAACGGACCGATCTTCCCCGTGCTCTCAACATGCGGTCCTCGACAGAGGTCTTGGAATTCGCCGTGCTGATAGGTCGTGACGCTCGGGGCAAGCTTCCCCTCCGCTGCGGCAGCCTTGGCGAGGTCGTCCATGATCTCAATCTTGAAGGGTTGATCCCCGCGCACCAGTGCGACACGCTCATCGTCGAAGGTGTGCTCGGCGAGAGTGAATGTATGGTTCGCGGTGATGCTCTTCGACATCTCGGCCTCAATGGCGGCCAGATCGTCGGGGGTGAGGGCGCGCTCTAGTAGGAAGTCGTAGTAGAAACCATCGGTGATCGCTGGGCCGATGCCGAGCTTTACGCCAGGGAAGAGGCGCGCGACCGCTTCGGCCATGACGTGAGCGGCGGAGTGCCGCATGCGGCTGAGGTTGTCGCTCGCGCCGGCATCGAGAAGCTCCTCGGCAGAGCCGCGCGGGGGGGCTTCAAGGATCTCGTCGATCTCGACGACCTCTGCTGCCGCTGCCTCGTCTGCCATCCCTTGGACCCCTCTCCACGCCATTACGTTCTGGTGGGCGGTACAGGACTCGAACCTGTGACCTCAGCCATGTCAAGGCTGCGCTCTAACCAACTGAGCTAACCGCCCAAGGAGCCAGAGAATAGCCGATACACTCCCCCGCATGATCGACCGAACGAACCGAGCGACCCCAACCCCACTGATCGTCTGCGTGGGCGACCTGATCGACGAGATCGCCGTGCGGCTTGACGCACCCTGGCGGCGCGGCTCCGACGCCGCCGCCAAGATCACGCGACGGCGTGGTGGGAGTGCCGCCAACGTCGCGGTGGCGGCGGTGGCCGCTGGGGGCTCAGCGCGCTTCATCGGCGCTGTCGGTGACGACGCCACCGCCGAGGCTCTTGAGGCGGCCCTCCGGCGAGCTGGGGTGGAGCCGCTCCTGCAGCGCGGTGGCCGTAGCGCCAGCATCGTGGTGGTGGTTGAACCAGATGGTGAGCGGACCATGCTCCCCGACCGCGCCGCCGCCCTCTCCCTACGTGACCCGGGCCCTGCGGCCCTGACAGGCGGATCGTGGCTCCACGCCCCCGCCTACTCGCTTCTCGGCGAGCCACTCGGCGAGACCACACGTCGACTCTTCGCCCACGCACGTGACGCGGGGATCCCCACATCGCTCGATGCCTCCTCGGTTGGTGCGCTGAGCGCCTGGGGTCCCGAGGAGAGTCGTCGTCACTTTGCTGAACTGGCCCCCACCCTCTTGTTTGCCAACGAAGAGGAGTGTGCCTATCTCGATCTACTTAATCGCCCACTCCCAGGGTCCATCCTCATCGCGAAACATGGTGCAGGGATCGCTGAGGTGCGCTCACCAGAGGGTGAGCACGTTGCCGCACTCCCCGCGCATCCACTCCCACCGGGGATCGACAGCACGGGTGCAGGTGACGCATTCGCCGGCGGCCTCCTCGTTGCGCGAGCACGCGGCGAATCATGGGAGGATGC
>SHYI01000049.1 GCA_009692905.1 Chloroflexota bacterium | reverse complement strand
ACTCGCCGAGATTGAGCGTCGTGTCAGTGAGGCGCAGGCAGGCGACCACTCAGCGGGGCAACCTCTGCGATGATTCACACATGAGCAGCCGGCAGATCACGATCATTGCGAACTGGAAGGCGAACCTTCCGCCGAGTGAAGAGGTCGCGTTTGCCAAGGAGATTGCCGAGGGGGTGGGAGGCGCACTCCAGGCCGCGGGGAGCCCCTCGAGCTTGCGAGTACTTCTTGCACCGAGTGCGCTCGGACTCGTCCCTGTTGCCTCGTTGCTCCGACGGGAGTTCCCCCAGGCCGGAATAGAGGTCGCCGCACAGGACTCCTCGCTCAGCAGCGCCGGGGCATTCACCGGCGAGATCCCCGCAGTTCATCTCGTCGGGATCGCCCCTGCCATTATCGTCGGCCACTCGGAGCGCCGTCGGGATCACGGCGAGAGCGACGAGGTCGTTGGCGGGAAGCTTGCACGGGTCGTGGCGGCGGGGCTGGCACCCATTCTTTGCCTCGGTGACGACCTCCCTGAGGCTGAGATCGCAACACGCATTGCCTATGTGGAGGCCCAATGTGCGGCGGCCTTTGCTGCCGCGGAGCGCGCCGGGTGCAGCGCAGACCAACTATTCGCCGCGGGCCTAGTCGCTGCCTATGAGCCCGTCTGGGCGATTGGCACTGGCAACCCGGCCTCGGTGGAGATTGCTGAGGCGATCGCCAGTGGCCTACGGAGCGCACTACATCGCGAGGAGCTCCCCGTGCTTTATGGAGGCTCCGTCGACGCCGCTTCAGCGCCAACATGGTTCGGTACGCCGACACGGCGCACCGCTCTTGATGGCCTCCTCGTGGGCGGCGCCTCCCTTCACGCCGATCGCTTCGTTGCCATCGTGCGTGCCGCGCTGGCCGCGACGGAACCTGCGTGATGCCGGGCACCACGCGTCGTCTTGCGCTGATCATCGTTGACGGGTTTGGCGTCGGCGACGGCGGCGCATGTGATGCCATCTCGGCTGCATCCATGCCGAACTGGCGTGCGCTCTGCGCACAGCACCCGCATACGACACTCGGCGCGAGCGGCGAGGCGGTTGGACTTCCGGCTGGCCAGATGGGGAACAGCGAGGTCGGCCACCTGAACATCGGGAGCGGACAGCGCGTACCGCAAGACCTTCCGCGCATCGATGCGGCCATTGCCGACGGCTCATTTGCACAGATGGCCGGCCTGCGCAGCGCAGTGAGCGCAGCGCAAGAGAGCGGCCTGCATCTGATCACGCTCCTTGGCGGCGGCGGCGTGCATGCCAACGATCGCCATGCAATCGAGGTGTTGCGCGCCGCTCACCAGGCCGGCGTCCCGCGAATTCTCGTGCACCTCCTCCTTGATGGTCGCGATACGCCACCCCGCTCAGCCGCGGCAGCCCTCACCTCGTTCCAGCAGCGCATGAGCGAGGCGGCGCCATCCGCACAGATTGCGACCATTGGGGGGCGCTACTACGGCATGGATCGTGACGCGCGTTGGGAGCGTACGACCGCCGCACTCGAGGCCATCATTCTTGACGGCGATCGCCTTGCGGCCAGCGCAGAGCTCGCCCTCGAGGAGGCGTACGCGCGCGGTGAGAGCGATGAGTTCGTCCTACCGACGAGGGTGGCGCTGCGCGACGCAGCAGCGATTCGATTCGCCCCCTCCGACGTGGTGATCCATGCAAATTTCCGCGCCGATCGAGCGCGACAACTCGTTCGTGCCCTAGCCGCACCAGAGTTGTCTGAACTTGCTCGTCCCGCCACTCTTCCAGTGCGTTGCTGGGGGATGACCTCCTACGGAGAGGGAGAGGGGCTCGCGCTCGTGCAGCCAATCTTTGGGCCCTCTGTTGTGCCATCACTCGCCGGGCTCGTTGCCGCCGCGGGCATGCGCCAGCTGCACGTTGCAGAGACAGAGAAGTACGCGCATGTGACCTACTTCCTGAATGGCGGAATCGAAGAGGCGTTCTCGGGTGAGCGGCGCATGCTGGTACCCAGTGACCGCGTCGCCACCTACGACCTGGCACCCGAGATGCAGTCAGCGGCGATCGCGGCGGCGGTTGTCGCCGCACTCGAGCATGGAGACGAGGGGCTGATTGTGGCCAACCTCGCCAACCCCGATATGGTTGGACATACGGGCGACTTTGCCGCCACGGTGCGCGCCTGTGAGGCCACAGACCGCGCCATTGGCGCGATCGCAGCAGCGGCTGCGGCGGCTGGCGTGGCCCTGATGATTACGGGCGACCATGGCAATGCTGAGGAGATGTGCGCCGCTGATGGTTCGCCGCTCACGAGCCACACCCTGCAGCGAGTGCCGCTCCTGCTCGCGTACGGCGAGGGCTCAGGGGCAGCGCTGGCAGAGGGGGACCTCCGAGATATCGCCCCTACCGCCTGCGCCCTCTTGGGCCTGCGCCCTGACCCGGCAATGACGGGGGAGTCACTCCTGCGACCCTAGCCTCCAGGCGCCTCCTGCGTGGGTCGGGTGGTAGAGTGAGGTCAAGAAGAGATAGTCCAGTAGGAGGACCTATGAATCCAGTACTCGCCCTCGGGCAGATCGTCGTCAGCATCTTTTTGATCATTGCCATCCTGATGCAGTCCCGAGGGATCGGCCTCAGCTCTGCCTTCGGTGGTGACTCAAGCGTCTATCGTTCCCGCCGCGGCGTTGAGCGCCAGCTACTCCGATTTACGGTCGCGTTGATCATCCTCTTCGTCGGCTTCTCGGTGCTCGGCTACCTCCAGACGAACTAAGTCGGACCGCCCTGGTGCGCAGGCAATACGGCGCTCGACAGGGGATCACCCGCAAAATCGCCGCGGTGATCTTGGCCGCCGCCGCACTCTTTGCCGGGGCCGCCCAACTCGGCCTGACCAGCGCTCAAGTGCCAGGAGTTGGCGCGCCAGGCGGAGAGTTGCCATCTGGCGAAGGGGTGCTGACCGTTGGCGTTGTAGGGATCGCCTCAACGCCACTCCCCCTCTTCGCTGAGACCGCCGCCGATCGTGCCGTTGTATCGCTGACCTATCGAAGCCTGACGCGCCTTGATGCCAGCGGGTGGCCAGGACCGGACGTGGCCTCGGCATGGAGTGTCGCCGCCGACGGACTCTCGTGGACGATCACCCTGGACCCGGCTGCGCACTGGCAGGATGGATCCACGGTGACCGCGGCCGATGTGCTCACGACGATCGCGATTGCGTCAGAGCTCGGCACCGCGGGTGGGTATTGGCAGTCAATCACTGCGGAAGAGGGCGATGATGCTGGCACGGTGCGAATGAGCGCCTCACGGGCGCTGGCAAACCTCCCAACGATGCTCAGCTCGCTGCCACTCCTCTCTGCGACACAGTTTGCTGGGCTCAGCGCGGCACAGATCCCAGACTCTGATGCGGCGAAGGTGCCGCAGGGGAGCGGCCCGTATCGCATTACGAGCATCTCCTCTGGGGGCGCTGGCCTGGTTCGACGAACCGATCTGCTCGCCTCTGACCAGGCAGCCCTTGCGGCGGCTGGCACATCAGCAGAGAAGATCGCGCTCTACTTCTTCCCTGACGCCGCATCGGCACTGCGCGGCTGGAGCACAAGTTCGCTCGATCAGCTTGTGGGGCTCGATATTGCCGATGCACGTCGCGGCACTGCTGCGCGAGGGAGAACGATTGAGCTCGGCTCAACGGTCTTCTCGGGGATTGCCACGAACCTGCGACCAGGGAGCGTGCTTCGTGATCCGCGGCTGCGAGCGGGCCTAGCAGCGCTCCTCGACCCTGTTGCGATCACCAACGTATTCGGCGGCTCCGTTGCACGGACACCCGTGTCGCCGCTCTCGTGGGGCTGGAGTGCACTCCCTGACGCAACGAGTGGCGCTGACTATGCGACGAGCCTTTTCAAGTCCGTCAAGTGGAAGCAGGGGGCCACGGGGTGGTCGCTGCCAAGTGGCGCGGCGGCGAGCCTTGAGATTCTCACCTTGCCAGCGCTGGCGCACCCTGCTGACGCCGCGGTCGCGGCGCAGGCGGCGGCGGCGTGGACGGCCTTCGGTATCCCAACTCAGGTGACAGAGCTCTCTCCTATCGATCTCACCAGCCGCCTGGCATCGGGAGCGTTCCAACTTGCCGTTCTGAACGTTGATGTCGGCATCGATGTTGATCTCTATCCACTCCTGGGGTCGGGGGCAGTCCTGACCGGCGGCAACGTCGCCGGAATCCAGCTTAAGGATCTTGACGTGTTGCTCAATCGCGCTCGCCAGCCAGGTGACCGAGCTGCACGCACGGCCTCCTTGGTGGCCCTGCAGAAATGGCTTGCGGAGACGAACTACATCTTGCCAATCCGCTTCCGTTCGGTCGAACTCTTGAGCTCAAGCCGTGTCACTCAGGTGGCCCCAATGCTCGTGGGCGAGCCAGAGAGCTACCTGCGGGCTGTGCTATCCTTCCGCCTCGCGACCCCCTAAGAGATTAGGGGGTTCGAACGGGTCGAGGTGGCGGAATTGGCAGACGCGCTGGCTTCAGGAGCCAGTGTCCGCAAGGACGTATGGGTTCAAGTCCCTTCCTCGATACCAGCACCTGTGCCCAGGTGGCGGAATTGGTATACGCGTACGTTTGAGGGGCGTATGACGCAAGTCATCCGGGTTCAAGTCCCGGTCTGGGCACCACATCTCTTACGCTGACGGCCAGGGGCCGCAGCCGCACCCGGGCGGTTAGCTCAGTTGGTAGAGCACCTCGTTTACACCGAGGGGGTCGGGGGTTCGAGCCCCTCACCGCCCACCAGCACCCCCATTTGGCTCCCCTTGGGTGCCTCGTTGCGCCCCTCGGCGGGGGAGGGTATCCTTGCCGCCGTTGGTGCGTACGTTCGCGTGGCTGCGGGCGTCGGGCCGAGATAGCTCAGTTGGTAGAGCACGCGCCTGAAGAGCGCGGTGTCGCCAGTTCGAATCTGGCTCTCGGCACCACTAAAGGTTGACCGGTGCGGAAGTGGCTCAGTTGGTAGAGCATCACATTGCCAATGTGAAGGTCGCGGGTTCGAGTCCCGTCTTCCGCTCCACTCCCTCATTTGGGGACTCGAGGGGTCGTTGCCCCTTCGTCTAGTGGTAGGACAGCGGACTTTGGATCCGTGAACCGAGGTTCGAATCCTCGAGGGGCAGCCAGCACACACAGGGCGACGTACCCAAGTGGTCTAAGGGGGGGGTCTGCAAAACCCCTATTCGCCGGTTCGAATCCGGCCGTCGCCTCCAACTCCCCACCGTTGAAGCTCCCCGCACCCCCTGCTACACTCACGGCTGCCTTTCGGCTCCGGCCCACTACGCAAGTCGCGTAGGGCGCACCGGGGCGAATCCATAGGAAGGAGTGGCCAATGCGCCGCTATGAGCTCATGTTGATTCTCCGTCCCGATGTGACGGAAGAGCGCACGAAGGCGATCTTCGAGCGCACCACCCGCTCCATCACCGAGCAGGGCGGAACAATTCTTAAGGACGTCGCCTGGGGCCGCCGCCGCATGGCCTACGAGATCGATCACGCCAAGGACGGCGTCTATCAGATCTACGTGTTCGAGGTTGCCGCATCGGCAATCGCCGAGATTGAGCGCGTGCTCCTGATCACCGAAGAGGTGCTCCGCCACCTGGTGATCCGCGACGAGCGCAAGGGTGCCGCCGCACTTCGCGACTTCAATCTTGATGGTGGCACGCCGGCGCGACTCGACCTCGACGCCGATGACACCGAGGGCGAAATCGCCGCCGCAGCTGCAGCAGCCGCTGCAGTTGGCGGGGAGTAGTCCATGTCGTTCGCGAAGATCAGCATCATCGGAAACCTTGGTGCCGACCCAGAGCTCAAGTACACCGCCGACGGGAAGCCGCGCCTTGAGATGCGCGTTGCCACCAATGAGCGCCGCAAGGCTGCTGGCGGCGACTGGGAAGATAAGACCACCTGGTATCGCGTCATCATGTTTGGTGAGCGATCGGTGAAGCTGGCTGAGTGGCTCCGCAAGGGGCGCAAGGTCTACGCCGAGGGCCGGCTACAGGTTGACCTCTACGACTCGAAAGAGGGAGAGAAGCGCGTTGCGCTTGATATCCTCGCGAGCGAAGTCGTCATCGTCGATCGCAATCCTGATGCTGATCCGAACGCGCCACGGGCGCCTCGATCGGCTGCACCGAGCCAGGGTGCCCCAGAAGAGAGCAACCAGTCGGCGCCAAGCGATCTCGACGACCTTCCGTTTTAATCCCAACCACATCGAATTGAGAGGAGCACACCATGCCTGAGGCACCAAAGCGATTCAAGAAGCGTGATGACAAGTTCGGCGCAGGGCGACGTCGCCGCGTCTGCTCGTTCTGCAGCGACAAGCAGGGGTACATCGACTACAAGGAGATCAATCGTCTCCGCCGTTACCTTTCGGACCGCGCAAAGATTGAGCCACGTCGCAAGACGGGCACCTGCGCGCAGCATCAGCGCGAAGTCACCGCAGCGCTTAAGCGCGCTCGGCAGATGGCGCTCTTGCCGTACGCACCGCAGCACCAGGGCTAGGATCCGGTAGAGGAGGGCCACATGGCAGAGAGTGCAGGCCACGAGTACGACGGAATCACCGCCTATCTAGAGGGCGACTTCCGACCGCTTGCGGATGCGAAGGTGAGCGTCATGACGCACGCGTTCCTGTACGGCACGGCCACCTTTGAAGGCATTCGCGCCTACTGGAACGCGGACGAGGGGCAGCTCTACGCGCTGAAGGTCACCGAGCACCTGGAGCGGCTGCGCTCCTCCTGCAAGATCATGCTCATGAATCCACTCCCAGATGTGCAAGAGCTGAAGGGGATCGTGGTCGAGTTACTCAAGCGCAATGCGTTCAAAGAGGACGTGTACATTCGGCCAAGCGTCTACAAGAGCACCAAGGCGATCGGCGTCAAGCTCCACGGCTTAGAGAATGATCTCTACGTCATCTCTGTTCCCTTTGGCGACTACATCGACACCGCGACGGGGATCCGCTGCGCGACCGTGGCAACGCGCCGCACCTCTGATCTGGCCATTCCAGCGCGGGCCAAGATCGCTGGCAACTACGTGAACAGCGCCTTCTCGAAGAGTGAGGCGGGGCTGAACGGCTTTGACGAGGCGATCGTGCTCACCGAGGCGGGGAAGGTCTCTGAAGGCTCCGCTGAGAACCTCTTCATGGTGCGTGGCGGGAAGCTCGTCACCCCTGGCGTCAACGATGACATCCTGGAGGGGATCACCCGGGCGGGGATCATCGAGATCGCTG
>SHYI01000048.1 GCA_009692905.1 Chloroflexota bacterium | reverse complement strand
GCCACCGGCCAGATCGGTAGCTTCGTGATCACCAGCGAGCGGAGCATCGGCTCTGGGCTGCGCCGTATCGAGGCGCTCACCGGAGCAACCGCTGACGAATACCTGCGACAGCAGTCGCGCACCCTTGAGGCGAGCGCCGAGGCGGCGGGTGCCCAAGACGCCCACACAGTGCCGCAGCGCATCGCTGCCCTGCAGGCGGAGTTGAAAGAGGCGAAGCGTCGCGCCAAGGCTGGCGGCTCAGCCCGCATTGACCTGGCCGCTCTCGCAGCACAGGCGACCAAGCAGGGCGCGCTCTCGATCCTCGTTGCGATGCTTGATGTTGAAGATGATGAGGCCTTGAAAGAGGCGGCGAAGCAGCTCCGCAAGAAGATGGGCGCTGGTGTCCTTGCGCTCGTGCGCCCCGCCGAAAGCCCGGAGATCTTTGTCTCTGTTGAGGGGAGTGCTGAGCATGACGCTGGTGCACTCGCCGCCGCTGCGGCGACCGCACTCGGCGGGCGCGGAGGTGGACGACCGGCGATGGGGCAGGGTCGCGGCGCCGTCGGTAGCAGCGCCGAAGAGGCGGCCACCGCACTCGCAAAGGCACTCGGCGTTGGGGTGACTCGTTCGTGAGCGGTACGCCGCCACGTCGCTCACTCGGCATCGATCTCGGCGAACGGCGCATCGGTCTCGCCATTCGTGAAGACTCCGAAGCACCGCGTGGACTCCCAACTATGATGCGTCGCCCTACCGCGTCAGCTGATTCCGAGCGACTGCGCACCATCGTTGCCGAGGGGCGCGTGACGGAGCTTGTGGTGGGGCTCCCACTGCACAGCGATGGGAGTGTGAGTCCACAGGCAACCGCCACACTGCACTGGGCAACCGAGGTTGCCGAGGCCCTGCAACTGCCCATCAGCTTCGTTGACGAGCGCTACTCGTCGCAGCGCGCGGAAGCGTCACTCGGCCGCGCGGCACGGGGGAGCAACGGCGGCGCACCAGGTCCAGTCCGACGCGAGGCCCGCCGCGCTGCCGTTGATCAAGAAGCGGCACGGCTGATCCTCGAAGATGCGCTCAATCCAGAGCTGCTCGTTGATCCAACCACGCTGGCCGTTGACGTGCGGGAGTCAACCAAATGAGCAGAACCACCCTCGTGCGCGTCATTGCAGGAGTCCTCATCGCTGCGGTGCTCTTCCGTGTTGCCGCTCCGCCGCTGATTGGTGACACGCTTGTCACAGCCGGTGTGCGTTCACCAGGGATCGCCACGCTGCCGATCATTAGCGACATCATTGAGGAGCGTCTCGGCACCCGCACAACCGAACCTGCCGGAAGCGACACCACCTTAGTGATGGTGGAGATTGCCGCAGGAACGGGGACCGCCGCTATCGCCAGCCAGCTGCTCAATGCTGGGTTGATCGCCGACGAGATTGGCTTTATCTATGCGGTACGCGCCGCCGGTCTCGACGGAAAACTACAGGCCGGCACGTTCAAGGTCGCAGCCTCTATGACGCCCACCGAGGTAGCGACGGCGCTGACGAATCCGTATCGTGAGCCAACGGTCGCTGTTGCCCTGCGTGCAGGAATCCGCCTCGAACAGGTTATCGCGAAGATCAGCACACTCGATCTTCCTTTTACGCCAGCAAGTGTTGAGTTGATTCTCCGTGACCCGCCCGAGGATATTCGCGCTGACTACTCGTGGCTTGACCTGAAACCAAAAGATTCGCTTGAAGGCCGTATTGGCACTGGCGTGTTCAGTGTCCCGCTCTCCACGACCGCTAATGGCTTCGTGCGGATGTTGATCGACCGATTTGCTGAGAGTGTGCCCGAAGAGTTGCGTGGCGCAGCGGCTGATGGTCGAAGCTTTGCTGAGGTGCTCACACTTGCCTCAATCGTCGAGCGTGAAGCAGCGACTGATTCTGAGCGTGCACGGATTGCCGGTGTTTTCGCCTATCGCCAGACGGTCGGGATGGGGCTCGGCTCAGATGTCACGCTGATCTACATGATTGACAGCGCAGCATTACGGCAGCTCAAGATTGCGAGCTGGAAGAACTATCTCTTCTGGGCCATCCCATTGGGCATTTACGACGTGGCATCTTCACCCTCAATCCCCAGCGATTTACAGCGCTGGAACACCATGTCGCGGCGCGGCCTGCCTCCCGCACCGATCTGTACGCCAAGTGCAGCGTCGATCGCAGCCGCACGAAACCCAGACAGCAGCCGCAAGGAGCTTTATTTCATTGCGATCCCTGGCGGTAACGGGGCAACGGTTTATAGCAAGACGTACGCGGAGCATCTACGTTGGGCTGCGTATTACGGGTTCCGTCCGTGAAGCGCGCCTCACTCCCAACCCCTGCCGACTTCGCCGCTCCTCCCAGCCCCGCGGTACTCGCGGGCTGGCTCGATGCGGATCGTCAGGCCCGCCCAACCCGCCTAGCAGCACTACGTGAGCGAATGGCTCGCGAAGGGATTGACGCCCTCATGCTCACAAGCCACGCGGATGCTCGATATTTTGCGGGGATCTGCTTTGGACCGAACGAGGAGCCGACCTCAGGTTCGAGTGGCTGGCTGCTCATAACTGCCGATGCACTCGCTCTTCTTGTCGACTCGCGCTACATCATCCAGGCGCAGCGGGAGGCGCCAGATGCGGAACGTATTGACTACGGCAGCGACGTGGGTGCGGCAATTGCGACATGGCTGCACAACCACGGCGCACGTCAGCTCGGACTCGACGCTCAAGAGGTGCGCCACGCCGTCTGGGAGCGCATTACAGAGGCGGTGCCCGGAGTAGAACTCCGCAGCATCCGCGGGTGGGGGAGAGCACTTCGAGCGGTGAAAGAGGCGTCAGAGATTGAGCGCATCGCGGCAGCGTGTGCTGTTGCCGATCGGGCACTCGCGGGGATCCTTGATCAGATTCGGCCTGGCGTGACAGAGTCCGCGCTTGCCTGGTCACTGGAGCGTGCCATGCGCGAAGGGGGCGCTGAGGCGCTCGCCTTTGATGTTGCTGCGCTTGCCGGCGGCAATGCTGCACTCCCGCACGGAAATCCAGGCACACGTGAACTCCGTGCTGGAGAGGTCATCCTCTTCGACTTCGGCGCACAGGTAGCGGGCTATCGCTCGGATATGACGCGCACGCTCTTTGTGGGCGAACCCTCAGTGGAGCACGCTGCGCTCTATACGGCGGTGCACCGCGGACAGGCGGCCACGATTGATCTATTGCGATCGGCAATTGAACAGGGCGGCCCACTCCCTTCTGGTCGGGCCTGCGACGTCGCCACGCGCGCTGCCATGGCCGGATCTCCGCACGTTTACGATCACGGCCTCGGTCATGGGATTGGCCTCCAGACGCACGAGTCGCCCTCACTTTCGCGAGGTGCGACGGATGACGCACTGC
This sequence comes from Chloroflexota bacterium, assembly GCA_009692905.1. Taxonomy (GTDB): domain Bacteria; phylum Chloroflexota; class Limnocylindria; order Limnocylindrales; family Limnocylindraceae; genus Limnocylindrus. Next base: position 3,914 of record SHYI01000048.1, on the reverse strand, counting down.
CAAGCCCGACCGTCTTTAGTGTTGAGCCCGGCATCTACGTTCAAGACGAGATCGGCATCCGTATCGAGGATCTCGTCGCAGTCAATACCGCAGCAAAGAGTCTCACGATCCTTACGCGATTCCCCGCTGAACCCCTAATCGTCGGCTGACGGCTAAACTAGTCACGACTGCAGAGAGACTCTCTGCCAAAGGAGGGCTAATGATCTCGACCGGTGAACTGAAGAAGGGCGTCGTGATTGAGCTTGAGGGTGACCTCTGGCAGATCCTTGACTATCACCACATCAAGATGGGGCGTGGCTCTGCGCAGGTTCGCATTAAGTTCCGCAACGTTCGCAAGCAGTCCATCGTTGAGAAGACCTTCCAGGCGGGCGAGAAGTTCCCGCGCGCCACGATGGAGCGCCGCACGGCACAGTTCCTCTTCTCCGAGGGCGACGACTACACCTTCATGGATACAGAGACCTACGACCAGTTCGTGATCACCGCTACGCAGCTTGGAGATGCCAAGGACTACATCAAGGACGGCCTGCAGCTCGACCGCATCAGCTACGAGGGCGAGACGCTCGGCGTTGAGCTGCCGATCAACCTTGATCTCACCGTGACCGAGACCGACCCAGGATTCGCTGGTGACACGGCGACCGGCACACGAAAGCCGGCAACCCTTGAGACAGGTCTGGTCGTCCAGGTACCGCTCTTCGTTAGCGTGGGTGACGTCATTCGCGTTGATACACGAACGGGCGAGTACCAGACGCGCGTCTGAACCAGTTTGACGCTCCCGTCGAGGCGCTCAGCGTCTCCGACGTCGCCGCCCGCATTAAGGAGCGCATCAGCGCCGACCCGTCGTTAACCGATTGTGTTGTCGTTGGCGAGGTGCAGAGTGCCATGCGCAGCTCCGCTGGACATGAGTACCTCACCCTTCGAGATGAAGAGGCGACCCTCGATGTGGTGCGCTTCCGCGGAGCGATTCGTCCGGGCGAAGAGGCGCCAGCGGTCGGCGAGATTGTCATGGTCCGCGGTCGCATCGATCTCTATAGCCCGCGGAGCCGCTATCAGCTGGTCGCCACAACAGTCGAGCGAGCGGGTGGGATGGGCCTCCTCTCGCGAGAGTTAGAGGCGCTGAAGCGCACGTTGCAGGCTGAGGGGCTCTTCGATGCAGCACGCAAGCGGCCGATCCCGCATGCGCCACGCGGCATTGGTCTGATCACCTCTACCTCTGGTGCCGTGTTGCACGATGTGCTGCGCGTTCTGCGCCGCGAGGCGCCGCTGGCACGCTTGGTCGTCGTTCATACCGCGGTGCAAGGTGCGGGCGCCCCCGAAGAGATCGCCAAGGCGATCGCACGGATCGACGCCTGTGCCGTGAAGGAGCGACGCAGCGGTCGCCCCGATGCCATCAGCGTGCTCCTCTTGGCACGAGGCGGCGGATCGAGTGACGATCTCGGCGCCTTCAATGTTGAGGGAGTACTGCGTGCCATCGCCGCCGCTGCAACTCCAATCATCTCTGCTGTTGGGCACGAATCGGATGTGACCCTTGCTGATCTGGTGGCGGATCTGCGCGCTGGCACACCGAGCATCGGCGCCGCCGCACTTTCGAGTGATCTGCTGCAGTCGCGGCATGACGTCGCGCGGCTGCGTGATCGCGGCGGTAGAGCGCTGGCGTTTGCTGTCGACCGTGCCGAGCGTCGCCTGCACGAGGTGGCGCGAGCCCTTGATGATGTCAGTCCGCTCGACCGGATCGAGCGAGCGCAAGAGCGCGTCGCGCAGCTCTCCGATGACCTGACGCGCGCAGCCCTCGCGAGCCTCCAGGGGTCGGCGAACGCTCTCGGGCAGCTGAACCTCCTTCTCGGTGCCCTCTCACCCTTGCGGGTTCTCGCACGCGGATACGCGATTGTGGCGGGGGATGGGGGAAGGGCGGTACGCTCTTGGCGAGATGCTCCTGTTGGGGCGTCGTTACATATCCGCCTGGCCAAGGGTGCCGTTCGGGCAACCGTGACAGAGCGAGCGAAGGGGGTGGCAGATGGCGAAGCGTAAGGTCACCCCAGCACGCGGCACCCGCCATGCAGACGCGAACGCCGCGCTTCCGGCGACCTTCGAGGCGACCGTTGCGGAACTTCGCTCCATCGTTGATGATCTCGAGACGAAAGATGCAGATCTTGAGGCCGCAGTAGGGCAGTACGAACGGGGCGTCACGCTCCAGAAGCACGCTGAGGCACAGTTGCAGGCTGCACGCCTGCGAGTTGAAGAGCTGCTCCCAGATGGATCAACGGCGCTGACTGATGACGAAGAGGAGGACGAAGATGCCTGACGAAGGGGTCGCACTGCGCGCCATTGGCGCCGACTCACTGCTCGCTCGCCTCGACGGCCCCGCCGGCCTCAAGGCGCTCTCAAGCGCAGAGCTCGACCAGATCGCAGAGCAGCTTCGCACCGCCATCATCGCCACGACCGCCGTTACGGGCGGACACCTCGGGCCGAGCCTCGGCGTTGTGGAGTTGACGGTCGCCCTCCATCGAGTGATGAACTCGCCGGTGGACCGCATCGTCTTTGACACCGGACACCAGGCGTACCCACACAAGTTGCTGACTGGCCGCCTTGCGCGGTTCGGTACGTTGCGCCAACTCGGCGGTATCGGCGGCTTCCCACGACGCACCGAGTCACCGCACGACGTCTTTGATGGCGGGCATGCGGGCACCGGAATTTCGATCGGCCAGGGGCTGGCGTTAGCGCGCGATGTTCGCGGCAGCAACGAGAAGGTCGCGGTCATCGTTGGCGACGCGGCACTGATGAGCGGCCTCAGCCTGGAGGCACTCAACGATATTGGCGATCGCGGCACACCGCTGCTGATCGTGCTCAACGACAACGAGATGTCTATCTCGCCAACGGTCGGAGCAATCTCCACGTACCTCTCAAAGGTGAAGCTCTCAGGACGTTGGCGTGAGAGTAAGGGCTGGTACGACCGCACCATCTCGCGCGTGCCGCTCGTTGGCACGCAACTTGCTGCATGGTCGAAGAGCTTGCGCCACTCGGTCGTCTCCCTCGTGCAAGAGCCAGGGCGCCTCTTTGAAGACCTTGGCATCACCTACGTCGGCGTGCTTGATGGGCACAACCGAGCGCAACTCGAAGAGGCGTTCGCGAAGGCCTTCACCATGAACGGCCCAGTGATCGTGCATGTGCGCACGCAGAAGGGTCGCGGCTATCGCCCAGCGGAGGTCGATCCAATCACCTTCCACGGCGCAGCACTCCCCAAGGTTCCGGTTGGCGCCACCGATAGCTACGGCAAGGCGGGTGCCGATCCGATCGCAACGCCGGCCAAGGTACCGAACTACACCGCCTTCTTCGCCAGCGAGGTGATTGCCGCCGCTGCGACCGACCGGCGCATTGTGGCTATTACGGCAGGGATGCCGACGGGGACCGGGCTCGACAAGTTCGCCACCGCCTATCCAGATCGTTTCTACGACGTGGGCATTGCCGAGCAGCACGCAATTGCTGCGGCGACCGGTATTGCCATGGGTGGTGGTCGTCCGGTGGTCGCGATCTATTCAACCTTCCTGCAGCGAGCGTGGGACCAGATCGTGCATGACGTCTGCCAGAACGATCAGCCAGTGTTGATCGGGGTGGACCGTGCAGGCCTGGTTGGCGAAGATGGCACGAGCCATCAGGGCATGTTCATGCTTACCGCCCAGCGCCAGATTCCACGACTCCTTGTTGCATCGCCGAAGGATGAGCAGCAGCTGCGCTCCCTTGTTCGCACCGCGCTGGCACAAGATCACCCATTCGCCCTGCACTACCCACGCGACAGCGTGGTGGGCGTTCCAGAGGTAGCGCCAACGATCCTGCCTGTTGGCGTTTCGGAGGTGCTCGAAGAGGGGACCCAGATCGCGATCTTGGCCTTTGGGCCGATCATTCAGCGCGCCGCGCCGATC
>SHYI01000047.1 GCA_009692905.1 Chloroflexota bacterium | reverse complement strand
CTCCTCGGCCTCGCCGAGTAGAGTGGCTAGGAGGGGAGCCCCTCCTCTGCAGTGATGTCACGGCTCAGGCCGCAGACATGCTCGGTGCGTACGGTGACGGTTGCGTTCGGCAGAAGCTCAATGGAGCGCACGAGGTGCAGCGAGCTTCCCTGATAGACGCGCTCGAATCCACCCTCCGAGTTAGAGATCGTTTCAATCGGTGCCCATGCCGCCGCCGCCTGCGGCGAGGTGGTGGTCGTCAGTGCAATGCCGAGATAGTCGTTCCCTGAGCTGAGTGGCGCGCTGGCTTGCGCCTCGCCCGGTGCGTCATGTGCGGTGCGCACGCCAGCCGTCGTCCAGTGCGCCGCGGGATTACCACCGCCACCGAGCAGCATCAGGTTCCACTCCTCATCGAGCACAGCACTGAGAGCGGGGCCACCGGTGTGCGCGAGCGTTGTCTCAACGGCGAGGGTCGGATCCATTCGACCCCCCGCTAGCCGAATCGTTCGCGTCGCCCCGATGGTCGTGCCAGCAATCTGCTGCGTGGCGGTGAGCGTTGCGCTGCGATCGTCATGTTCCGTCAGCACCCAAGGTGTCGAGGCAAAGCCGCCGATCGCCTTGGCGGCGCCGTCGGCGATCGCGCGAACGCTCGTGCCCGTAGGGTAGAGGCGCAGCAGAGCGGAGCGACGCTCGTAGTTGTCGTATTGCAGCTTTGCCGCGAGGCCCGGCTCTTTCACGGAGACGATTTCGTGGATCGATGCCACGCCACCACTCTCGCTTGCAGGGTTCGCCGTTGTGCCGGCCGCCTCAGCTTTGGCATGTGCGCGCAGCTTCTCGTGATACGCCTCGGGGCGTCGGCGCATCACGGCGAGGAGTGCGTGGTGGGGGGCGCGTAGGTCGAACGAGGTGATCGCACCACCTCCGGTTGGGTCGATCTGTAGTCGCGCACCAGCGTTGGCGAGCTGAAGCTCGCTGGCCCCGTCGAGGTCGAGATCGGCAAGGAGCGCTGGCAGCGCCGCCCCTGCGTTCGTGCGGCGGTAGGTGCCGTCGGCGATGTCTTCGGCGGCGATGAGGTGCTCGAAGGTGGCGAGGCGCATGTGCGTGATGTACACACCGCCGAAGAGTCCGTGCCAGTAGCAGTCATTCGATTGGCCGCGGTGCAGGTGATCCTCGGCGGCGAGTCGCTCGGCCCCTGCGGGCATGGCAGCCACCTTGGCGCTGGTGCGCAGCATCTGCTTATGCAGATCATTGATCTCGCTGTACTTCACCTGGAAGTTGCGCCAGAAGCCACCGCGCAGATAGCGCGCCTCAGGGCTACGCGCATCCTGTGCCGCATGCAGCATCGGCCCAAAGACCTGTGACTCATCTGGCGGCAAGACCCAGTCACCCATCTCGGCATACGACGAGGTCGGCAGGTAAACACGACCGATCGGGCCGCGCTCGTCAAGCCAGCGCGATGGCGTGGTGGTGGTGAGCCAGTCAGCGTTCGTCTCAAGAGCGGTGAAGAACTTCTCGACCCACTGACCTTCGCCCCAGCAGTGATCCCAGGTGGTTGGCCACGAGCCGAACTTCTCACCGTCGTCGCCCATCGTGCCGATGCGCTCGCCGTCGGGCGTGGCGTGTTCGCGCAGGTACTCAATCACGCTCTCGACTGTGCCGAAGGGGATGCGATAGCGAAGCCCCTGCTCGGTGCCGAAGACGGTGAGCGGTTTCCCTTCGTCTTCGGTGAGGTAGGCGCCCCAGAGTGCATCCTCTGGAATAGCAGCGGCGCGGAAGTGTGCATCGTCAAGGATCGTCCAGCGATAGCCGCCATCGTGCAGTGCCGCTGGGAGTGATGGCTCCCAGACGCGTTCGGCGAGCCAGGCCCCTTGTGGGGCCACGCCAACGAGCTCCTTGATGCGCTCGCGCATGCGTCGTAGTTGCGCGACACGATCGGCGGCGGGGAGCGAGGCGAGGATCGGCTCGTAGAGTCCGCCACCAACGATCTCAACCTGGCCGCGTTCCACAAGTGCGCGCACGCGCGCAAGGAACTCTGGATGCGCGGCGGCAAACCACTCGAGCAGCGGTCCGGTGTAGTGCAGTGAGAGTCGCACCTTCGGGTGGCGCTCCAGCGCCTTGATCATCGGCAGGTAGGCCTTCTCGTAGATCTCATCGAAGACCCAGCCGAAGTTGCCGACCGGCTGGTGGTTGTGCAGGGTGAGCGCGAGCGAGATCCGATGGGGTGCGCCACTGCTACTCATGGGGAGAGGTTAGCGGTGGGACCCCGTTTGTGGGGCGGCGGCGGGGAGGTAGAGCTGCTCGCAGTACTCATGGAGCATGCGGGTGGTGCTGAAGCGCCAGAGGGTGCTACCGATTGATGCGCGCGCCAGGTCGAGCCAGGCGGCGGGGAGGCCATCGGCGCCACGATCGTAGTAGCGCGGCACGACCTCGTTCTCCAGGATGCGATAGAGGCTCTCGGCATCAGCCGCGTCTTGTGCCGCGTCATCTGGGTTGATGGAGGTGTCGCCAATCGCAAAGCCGTTGGTCCCCGTGTATCCCTCGTCCCACCAGCCGTCGAGGATCGAGACGTTCACGGCACCATTCGCCGAGGCCTTCATCCCCGAGGTGCCTGATGCCTCAAGCGGTCGTCGCGGCGTGTTGAGCCACACGTCGCAGCCGGCGACGAGATAGCGCGTCGTGCGCATGTCGTAATCCTCCATAACAAAGATGCGCCCGCGGAAGGCGTCGGTGCGGCTCTTCTCCCAGATGTCGCGAATCACCTCTTGGCCAGCGCGATCAGCTGGGTGCGCCTTTCCGGCGAAGACAATCTGCACCGGCCGATCGCTGTTGCTCAAAATGCGGGTGAGACGCTCAATATCGGTGAAGAGAAGATTGGCGCGCTTGTAGGTGGCGAATCGGCGGGCAAAGCCAATCGTCAGAACGTTGGGGTCGAAGAAACGATCGGCTTCGCGAAGTGCGTCGGGTGAGTCACCGTGTCGCCCGAGCTGTCGGCGGATGGAGTCACGCAAGAACTCCCCGAGCGCCACCTTCTGTCGATCGTGTGCATCCCACCAGGCGCGTGCGTCGACGCTGCCGAGACGCTCCCAGAATCCCGCCGCCTCTGGCCCGTCGGTGTCGAGTCGATCGAGATCGGCGTTCAGGAACTGCTCATAGACAGCGCGCGTCTCGCGCCCCACCCAGGTCGGCATATGGACACCATTGGTGATGCCAAGGATCTTGTTAGTGATGACTGGCGACCAGGTGGCATTCGCCGTCTCGGCGTGCAGCTTGCTGACCGCGTTTGCACCAACGCTCAGGCGCAGGGAGAGGGCGGTCATGTCAAAGGCGCCACGATCGCCCTCAGCGCCAACGGCGAGATCCAGCATGCGCTGCAGCGGTACGCCACCAGCGTCGGCTTCACCGGTGCCATCACAGAGAGGGCCAACGACACGCTTCACCAGGTCAACGGCAAACTTCTCATTCCCTGCGGAGACCGGCGTGTGAATAGTGAAGACGGTGTGGCGCTTGACGTGCTCCAGGGCACTATCAAGCGTCTCGCCGGCGGCGACGAACTCACGCGTGCGCTCTACGAGGTTCAGGGCCGAGTGGCCTTCGTTCAGGTGATAGACCGACGGGGCGACGCCCAGGGCGCGTAGGGCGCGAATGCCGCCGACGCCGAGCACCATCTCCTGGTGCAGGCGCATCTCCCGGCCACGCACGTACAAGATATGAGTGATCGGACGGTCAGCCACGTTATTCATGCTGATGTCTGTATCGAGGAGGAGTACGGGCACGCGACCGATCTGCGCAACCCATACCGCCGCCGAAACTCGGCGGTCGCCGAGCGGGATCGAGATAACGAGCTGCTCGCCGGTCGGACCTGCGGCGCGGACGAGGGGCAACAGCGAGAGGTCAATCTCTGGGTAGGCGTGCTCCTGATGCCCATCGGCATCGATGGCTTGGCGGAAGTATCCGCGGCGATAGAGGAGTCCGACGCCGACGAGTGGGAGCGCCATATCTGAGGCGGCCTTCATATGGTCGCCGGCCAAGACGCCGAGGCCGCCGGAGTAGAGGGTGAGGCTCTCGTGCCAGCCGAACTCGGCACAGAAGTAGGCGATCGGGTTGGTGAGGTCGGCACCGTGCGTGCGGGGGAACCAGTGGTCGCTGCCGCCGGCCATGTAGTTGTCGAACGCAGCAACGACCTCGTCGACCTGGGTCAGGAACTTCGGATCCTCAAGGAGCGGCTCCCAGTCAATTGGGCCAGAGCAGATCGCAACGGGGTTACGCGTAGCGATCCAGCGCTCGGGATGAATGCGGCGGAAGAGGGCGCGAGCCTCAGGGTGCCACGACCACCAGAGGTTGTACGAGACGCGGCGCAGCCCCTCAAGGCGAGGTGGGACGCGGAACGAATCAGGTGTCGGTAGCGTGCGCAGCACGACAGAGCTCGTCATCAGTTCGTATCCTCCCCCCAATTGGCCACTCCACCGTACGACGGCTGGTGGCACGGGCGGATTCTAGCGCCCGCCGCGCCCCTGTCGCTCGGCATCGGTCTCGGGGTACGAAACTGGTGCGGAGAGCGCTGCGGTTGCTGCCGCCGAGTAGGCCGTATCGGCTGGGCTCGACGAGCCCTTCACCGTGACCGACTTTGCGCCAACCGGCGGCTGCTCGGTTGCAGGCAGGATCGAGCGGCCGGGGAGCCGATGCTCGAGTTTCACCGTCACGTCGTAGTCCTCGCAGATGTCGAGGAACGGATCGGGATCCATCATGTCGGGCGACTTGACTCCAGCGCCACCCCAGACGCCCTCGGCGATTAGCTCCATTGCCATGATGGGCATCACGCCGGTCTGCCAGGCGACTGGCTGCAGGTTGTAGCGCCCCATCGTCTCCGCGGCATCGCACACCTGATAGTGGAACGTTTCGCGTGGGCGGCCATCCTTTGTGCCGCTGACGAGCGTTCCAACGATGGCACGACCGATCATGCTCTTACCGAGCGTTGATGGGTCAGGCGAGAGGGCGGCGATCACGTCGCGCGGTGCAACTTGGACGCCCTTCACGTTGATCGGATTCTTGCCGTCGAGTCCGAGTCGGTGCAGCAGCTGCAGCGTCTCAATGAAGTCGGCGCCGAGCGCGTACTTGAAGGTGATCACATCGGCCTTCATGCTGCGTGGCAGCTGCACGATCTCTTCATGCTCAACGTTCACGCACATCACGGGGCCAACCCCCTCAGGGAAGACGAAGTCCTCCGGCTCGCTGAACGGTTCGCGCACCTCGATCTTGCCGTTGCGCCAGACGATCGGCGGGTTCAAGCACTCTTCAATAACGGTCCAGAGGCTGAAGACCGTGGCAAACGGGTAGCCCTCAATGCGGAGGTCGCCACCGTCGCGCACATGCACTGCTGAGATGTCGTCAAAGGTCCACTTCTTGGCGTAGGCGGCGAAGATGTTAGAGAGGCCTGGGTCCATCCCCATGCCGATGAGCGCCAACTTGCCGCGATCTTCCCAGAGCTTCTTGCGCTCCTCTTGATACGCACCGAGCATGAGGCCCGGAACGGTGTACGGATTCTGAACATCCGGAACCGAGAGACTCGTCGCCATGTCGATGTAGTGCACGCCAGCCTCAAGGGCGGCGTCAAACACTGCAGGAACGAAGCGTGGATCCACGGCGTTCAAAACGAGGTCAGCCTTGGAGCTCGCGATGAGCTCCTTCAGCTGCGCCGCGTTCCCCGCGTCAACCTGGGCAACCTTGTACCCGGCACCGACCGCATCGGCGACCGTGCGTGCACGGTCGAGGGAGTAGTCCGCAAGGGTGAGGGTGCCGAGCCACTTCTTTCCTTTGATCAGGTGGGCGACTGCCTCGCCGACCGTGCCAGTACCAACCACGAGAACGTTCATCGTTCAGTGCCTTTCACGCGGGGGCCCAGGAAGCCGGGCTGCACCCGCACCAGGGGGAGTCCTCAGAGGGCTCAACCCAGTTGCTCTTGCCAGCCTACGCCTACCCCCCGGGGGGTCGTCAAACGACCCGGAGTTCGTGCGGGGAGTGGTCGTATACTGAGCGTAGGCGACAGATGCCGCCACAGGTGTAGTTGAAGGGGGATGCCATGGAAGGGCTACTACCGGTTCTCGTAATCGTTGGTGTACTCGCACTCGTTGGGATCTCTGCCTTTAACGGGCTGGTGAATGGGCGCAACCGCGTTGATGAGGCACTCGGCCAGATTCAGGTGCAGCTGAAGCGCCGCTATGACCTCATTCCAAATCTTGTTGATGCAGTCAAGGGGCAGATGGGCTTCGAGAAGGGCGTTCTCGAGAGCGTCACCAAGGCGCGTGCTGCTGCCGTCAACGCCGGTACCTCTGGCGATACCGCGGCACAGGCGAAGGCTGAGAACATGCTGACCAGTTCGCTGCGTACCCTCTTTGCTAACGTCGAGGCATATCCAACCCTGAAGTCGAATGAGAATGTGATTCAGTTGCAGGAGCAGCTCACCTCAACCGAGAATCAGATTGGGTTCAGCCGACAGCATTACAACGCATCCGTGCTCTCATACAACAATGCCGTGCAGACCTTCCCAGGCCTGCTCTTTGCGAGCGCGTTTGGATTCATCAAGCGTGAGTTCTTCGACGCCCCTGATTCCGAGGAGGCCGTTCCGAAGGTCAACCTCTCCTAGTCGGCACCGGTCGACACAATGGCTACCTTCTACGACCTCGCGGCGGAGAACCGACGAAAGTCGCTCCTCCTCGTCCTGATCGTGGTGGCGATCCTCGCCGCCTTCGGGGCGAGCGCAGGGATCGCTCTTAGCGGCAGCGTCGAGGGTGGCATCCCCTTTGCGCTCGGCGCCTTTGTCCTGGGCTTCTTCTTGACACTCGGCGCATATTTCAGTGGCGACAAGGCCGTGCTTGCCGCCGCCGGTGCTAAAGAGCTTGACCCTTCGGCCGGTCGAGAGGAGCGCGAACTGGACAACATCGTGAACGAGCTCTGTCTCGCTGCGAACATGCCCAAGCCGAAGGTGTACACCATTGAAGACACGGCGCTCAATGCATTCGCCACGGGGCGCGATCCGCAGCACGCGAGTATCGCCGTAACCGAAGGGCTCATGCGCACCCTCGACCGCGAAGAGATGAGCGGCGTGATCGCCCACGAGCTCTCGCACGTGCGCAACTTTGATATTCGCTACGGACTACTCGTGGCCGCCCTGGTGGGATCACTTGCGCTGCTGAGCGACTTGGTGATGCGCTGGGCGTTCTGGGGTGGCGGTCGCCGACGCAGCAACGACCGCGAAGGCGGCAATGCGCTACAGGCGATCTTCATCATCCTCACGATCGTGCTTGCCGTCCTTGCGCCAATCGCCGCACGGCTGGTGCAGCTCGCCGTCTCGCGCCAGCGCGAATATCTGGCCGACGCTTCGGGTGT
>SHYI01000046.1 GCA_009692905.1 Chloroflexota bacterium | reverse complement strand
GCGACGGCCGTCGCGCTCGAGCATCGTCGTGAGCGGCACCCATCAACGCCGATCATCGGTGTGATCCGACCGGGAGCGGCTGCGGCGGCACTGGCGACACGCACCGGCCGGGTCGGCGTGTTGGCTACCATTGCAACCGTTCGGTCGCGTGCCTACTTTGCCGCCATCAAAGACGAGAACCCTGGCACGTGGGTGACTGAGCGAGCCGCCTCCGAACTTGTTCCACTCATTGAGTCAGGTCTCACGAACACGAAAGAGATGAGCGACGCCATCCATGCGGCGATTGACCCGTTGCTGGCTGGTGAGCCGAGCGAACGCATCGACACCCTGCTTCTTGGTTGCACCCACTTCCCGCTGATTCGCGGCGCAATTGATGCGGCGCTCGGTGCCCCAATTGCTGTGGTTGATTCCGCCGCAGCAACGGCAAGCTTTCTTCAAGAGATCATCGCGGTGAATGGGCTTGAGGCTCCAGGATCGAGCCGCGGGACGGCGGCCGACCCCGGCCACCTTGGACACTCCGCGCCAGCGTCAGCGCCAATAGCCCCTGAGCATCAGATCTTCACGACAGGGGATCCTGCAGCGGTTGATGCGCTTACTACCCGACTCTTTGGTGAGACTGCACCGCGCGCGCAGCAGATGACGCTGGGGGCGAAGCGCAGCTAGCGGCGCTCCAGCGCTGGCAGGATGGCGCGCACAATCTCGGCGGCGTTCTTTGAGGCGAGCGCGAGATACTCCCAGAAGCTAAGCGTGGCCTCGCCATCACCAGAGTCGCTTACGCTCCGGATCACCAGCCAGGGGATGCCGTGCGTGCGTGCCGCATAGGCAATGGCCGCCCCCTCCATCTCAACGAGGTCGGCTGAGCTGCGGGCGGCAATCGCATCGCGAACCTTCTGGTCGGCGACAAACCAGTCGCCGGTGGCGATGCGGCCACGACGGAGGTTGATCCCAAGGCGTGTCGTTGTTGGTGTGGCGGCATCAAACGCTGCGGTGACGAGCTCGGTATCGGCGACGAGTAGGGGGTCGCCTTTCGACGGAATTTCTGCGCCGTAGCCGAAGAGTCGAAAGCCATCGGCCTCTGCTGCGGCAAAGTCATGCTGCAAGACGCCATCGGCGAGTAGAACGTCGCCAACGCGATATCCCGCATGCAGGGCGCCGGCGGAGCCGACCGAGATCACGCAGCGGGGCTCAACTGCCAGGGCGGCGGTGACTGCAACCACCGAGGCGACCTTGCCGACGCCACAGCGCAGCAGGGCGACCGGGTGTGTGTCGATGTGGCCGATGAGCAGTGCACCCTCTACAAGTCCTGGCAGTGTGTGCGGCACCAGATCAGTGGCGAGCGCCTCAAGGGCGGCGCGCTCCTCGCTGAGCGCGGCAGCGATGAGCGTTGGGCCTGATGGGCGGAAGTGTTGCGGCATGGGGGTAGGATAGCGGTGTGCATCTGCCCGCTGTGACCCAGGCCCCGTTGCCGCGACGTCGCAGCCTCTTCACGCTCGCGCTCGCACTCCTGCTTGCCGCCGCGTGTGGCACCTCTGCTGCGCCGTCGGGGGCGAGCGGAGATCCTTCGGCTAGCGCAAGCCCCTCACCGACCAGCGACACACGGAGCCCGCTGATCCCCGTTGCCGGATACCGCAGCACCCTCACCGCACTCACGAGCGTTGGGGTCGCGCGCCTCACTGAGGTCGGGGGGAAGCTACCGATCACCAAACTGATCCTGATTGCGCCGGAGTCGAGCGCCATCCTTGCGGCACTCGGCCTCTCGGCCACCTCAATCACATCTCGCCTGACACTCGTCGCGGACCGCACCGCCCTCAAGGCGGCACTCGCCGCCGATGAGAAGGCGGCAGGGTTCGTGCGGCTCGCCGCCCTTGAGCCGGCGCTGCGCACCCTTACGTGGGAGGGGGCTGCAATCGTTGGCGTGCAGCGCGTTGCATCGCTGGCCGATTGGCCGCTGCGCGCCGAGCTTCCCCTCGACGCATCGATTCCTGCAGATTGGCTCTCCGGTCCGCTCGCGTACGATCCTGCAACCGCATGGACTCTTGCAGCTGGTGGCGACATCCTGCTTGACCGTGGCGTTTCAGCCAACGCGAAGCGCTCCAAGCGTGGGGCAGATTCGCTCTTTGATGGCGGCTTTGCCGATATCACCGGCACAACCTGCTGCAGCCAATTTGGCGTGCCACGTGTCGCCGCGCGCTACGTAAGCGGTGGCGGCATCAACGGCCTGATGCGCTCACTCTTCCAGCAGGCAGATCTCTCGATCGCGAACCTTGAATCGCCAACACCGAAGAAGTGGCGCCAACACAACTCAGGTACAACCTTCACGGGAAACCCCGCGCTTCTGCGGGTGGTGAAAGAGGCGGGCTTTGATTTCCTCTCGCTGGCAAACAATCACATCGGCGATGGGGGCGTCTATCGCATCCCCGAGACTATTGCCGCTGTAAAAGCTGCCGGCATGGGCAGCGGTGGTGCGGGGGCAAACCTTGCTGAGGCGCAGCGCCCGTGGCTCACTGACGTTGGTGGCATCACTGTGGGCATCGTTGCGGTCGACCAGGTAAACCCGAGCACGCACGCGCGGGAAAACCGGCCGGGGAGTGCGCCGATTGGGGTCCTTGAGATGCGTGCCTCCATCGCGGCGGCTCGCGCCGCTGGTGCAGACGTCGTCATCGTCTTCCCGCACTGGGGCTTGGAGTTCCAGGCACAGCCGACCGCCTCACAGCGTAGGTTTGCCAAGCGGGCTATCGAGGCTGGTGCCGACATGATCCTTGGATCGCACTCGCACTGGGCGAGTGCCATGGAGATCATCAACGACAAGCCGGTCTTCTACTCCATGGGCAACTTCGTCTTCGACCAGAATTGGTCCGTTGAAACGTCTGAGGGGCTCATTATTGAGTCAACCTTCGTGGGTTCGCGGTTAGTCAGCACGCGCATGTTGCCAACGGTGATCCTCAACCAATCACAGCCAAACTTCGTCGACGTCGCCACCGATGGCGTACCGATCATGAATCGAGTCTGGAAGGGCTCAAAGGGTCTGCCTCGCTGGTAGCCCGAGCTCCACGCCCTTAAGAGTCGAGCGACTCGTTCTTCTCTAGGTCCACGACAGCGGTGCGCAGGCCGATCGGCTCACGTCCTGAGAGCAGCGCCTCAGCGATGGCAAGGTCGGGATCCTCCTCCTCGCCTTCGTCAGCGGCGTGGGCACCCGCCCCCTCGTGCGCTAGAAGGCGGGTCTCGCCCTCCTCGGAAGAGATGCCCACTGCGGCAACCAGGCGGGAATCCAGTGAGGCGGCAAAGTCGTGCTCGCGTTCAAGCTCAGCGGCGATCGCCTCAATGAGGGTCTCCTCGGTAAAGGTTTCCATCACCCGACTCCGGGCGGTCTCCACCATTGCCAAGAACTCGCTCGGGGCGAAGGCCTCGTCGTGGGCGAGGGTCATGCCGATAGCGAGTTCGTCGTCCGCCTCGTGAAGTTCATAGAAGTACACGCCGCGCAGGCTAGCACCCCGCGCAGCGCCCCTGCTTGACGCCGATGGGTGTGGCGCGGAGACTGGGGTCATGAGGGTCATGATTCGCCGACGCACCAGCACCACGCGCGGCGCCCTGATCTTCCTCGGGCAGGCCCTGCTGGTGACGCTCTTCGTCGTGGAGTTTGGGCGAAATCTGATCGGCGTGATTCAGGTCAATACGCGCTTGGCGCAGCTTCGCGACGAGACTGCGGCCCTCCAGGCTCGGGCCGACGCACTTACTGCGGAGCGGGTGCTCCTCGAGGACGCCGCCTTCCTCGAGTTGGTTGCGCGCGGCTACAGCCTCGGCTCCACTGTGGAACGCCCGTTCGTCTTGGCGGCTGACGCGGCGCCACTTCCAGAGGATGCTCCGGGGTCTGGCGCACGGCGGTTCAGTCCTGATGCGCCAACTCGCTCGCCGCTCGACGCGTGGCTCGACCTGCTCCTCGGGAGCTAAGGGGAACTACCTCTTCGGATCTCCGAAGATCGTCCAGTGCCAGCCCTTCTCGGCCTCGCCAGTGATCTCAATTGCTACGTGCTTGATCTGCGTGTACTCCTCAAAGGAGTAGCGGCTTAGGTCCTTGCCGAATCCCGACTGCTTGAAGCCACCATGCGGCATCTCGCTCAGGAAGGGGAGATGGTCATTGATCAGCACTGAGCCGAAGTTAAGAGCGGCCGCCATGCGATGGGCGCGCGCCACATCGCTCGTCCAGCAGCTGGAGGCGAGGCCATACGGCGTGTCGTTTGCGAGGGCGATCGCTTCGGCCTCGTCGCTGAATGGGAGAGCCACGAGCACCGGGCCGAAGACCTCCTGCTGCACAATCTCGCTGGACTGCTGCGCGCCGACGATGAGCGTTGGCGCGAAGTAGGCACCCTCAGCTGGGACGCCCTTCGGCTGCGCACTGCCGCCCACCACGATCCGCGCCCCTGCAGCAACGGCGCGGTCGACGTAGCCAGCGACTCGATCGCGGTGCGTGCGCGAGATGAGCGAGCCGAGATCTGTCGCCGGGTCGAACGGATCACCGATGCGCACCTGCGCGGTGAGCTCAGCAATTCGGGCCACGAGGCGGTCAAAGATGTCGCTCTGCGCGTAGAGGCGCGTGGCTGCGGTGCAGTCCTGACCAGCGTTGACGAAGGCCCCAGCGATCGCTCCTCGCGCGGCGGCCTCAATGTCGGCGTCGGCAAAGACAACGAACGGCGCCTTACCACCAAGTTCTAGATGCAGTCGCTTCAGCGTTGGCGCCCCTGCGGCCATCAGCTCTCGACCAGTTGCGCTATCACCCGTGAGGGCGATGATGTCGATGCGCGGATCTGCGGCGAATTGCGCGCCGATCTCAGCACCTGGTCCGGTGACGACATTGATCACGCCGGCGGGGAAGCCAACCTCGCGCGCCAACTCTGCCAGCCGTAGTGCTGCGAGCGGTGTGGCGCTGGCTGGCTTCATGACGACGGTGTTGCCAGCCGCCAGTGCCGGCGCCGCCTGCCAGACCGCCATCGCGAGCGGATAGTTCCACGGCGCGATCAGTGCGGCAACGCCGATCGGCTCCCGCCGAATCATTGAGGTGTGGTTGCCGGTGTACTCACCTGCGGCGATCCCATCGGGGGTACGCAGGACGCCAGCGAAGTAGCGCAAATGGTCAACGACGGCGGGAATGTCGCCGTCGCGTCGCAGTTTGCGCGCGGTGCCCGTCTGCCACACCTCAAGATCGGCGAAGTGATCCGCCTCACGCTCGACCGCGTCGGCCAGTGCGAGAAGGAGTCGCGCGCGCTCGGCTGGGAGCGTCGTGCGCCAGCCACCGGTATCAAATGCACGTCGAGCTGCAGCGATGGCGGCGTCAACGTCGGCGGCCGAAGCGTGTGGGATTTCGCCGATCACAGCGCCAGTGGCGGGGTGGCGCAGGGTGAAGGTTCGCCCGCCAGCAGCCCCACATGAGGCGCCGTCAATCAGCATCGTTGGGGTGAACGGGGGAGTTGCCCCTGGTGCGCGACTTGTCATGCGCGAAGGGTAGGCGATACGCCGCGTCGCTGGAAGTGGTGGGCGCGCTAGGATGCACCTATGCCGAGCGATCAGTCACCGAAGGGCGCCGCACCTCGACGCACTCCTACGCGCGCCGTCAGCGTAACGACCCCCGCCCCCGCAGCGATCGTGGCCCCTGCAAGTTCAGGTCTCGCCGGCAACAGCCCGTGGGCCTACGCCCCAGCCCCAGAGTCCCGCGAGATCGTCACGATTCGCCAGCGCTACGGCCTCTTCATCGACGGGAAGGAGCGCGCCCCCTCAGGCGGCGAGGTCACCATCACCTACAACCCGGCCACAGAGGAGCCCCTCGCCGAGATCGCGAAGGGAACCCCCGCCGATGCCGACCGCGCCATTGAGGCCGCCGATCGCGCCTACCGCAAGGTCTGGTCGAAGCTGCACCCACGTGAACGGGCGAAGTACCTCTATCGCATCAGCCGCATCCTGCAGGAGCGCAGCCGCGAGTTCGCCGTCACCGAAACGATGGACTCAGGGAAGCCGATCCGTGAGTCGCGTGACGTGGATGTGCCGCTCGCCGCCGCGCACTTCTGGTACTACGCCGGCTGGGCCGACAAGCTGGAGTACGCCGTTCCTGGCCGCCGACCCGAGGCGCACGGCGTCGTCGGGCAGGTGATCCCGTGGAACTTCCCACTCCTCATGCTGGCGTGGAAGATCGCACCGGCACTTGCGGCCGGCAACACCGTGGTCCTGAAGCCCGCCTCAACGACGCCACTCACCGCGCTCCTCTTCGCCGATGTCTGCCGCCAGGCGGAGCTCCCAGACGGCGTCGTCAATATCATCACTGGCCCGGGGAGCACTGGCATGTCGATCGTCACCGACCCACGTGTCGCGAAGGTCGCCTTCACCGGCAGCACCTCGGTCGGCGTCACGATCGCCAAGGGGATCGCTGGACAGGGGAAGGGGCTCACCCTCGAACTCGGCGGCAAGGCGGCCAACATCGTCTTCGAAGATGCGGCGCTCGATCAGGCGGTCGAGGGCGTCGTCAACGGCATCTTCTTCAACCAGGGCGAGGTCTGCTGCGCCGGCAGTCGCCTCCTGGTGCAGGAGTCCATCGCTGAAGAGTTCCTGGCGCGGCTGCGCGACCGCATGTCGATGCTGCGCATCGGCGATCCGATGGATAAGAACACCGACGTCGGTGCAATCAACTCGAAGGCCCAGATGGAGAGCATCGGTGAGCTCGTTGCGAGCGGCGTCGCCGAGGGTGCCCAGATTTGGCAGCCGGCCTGCGACCTACCAACGCGCGGCTGGTTCTACCGCCCAACCCTCTTCACCAATGTGGCGCAAAGCCATCGCATCGCCCGTGAAGAGATCTTCGGACCCGTCTTGGCCACCATCACCTTCCGCACCGTGGATGAGGCGATTGAGAAGGCGAACAACACGGCGTACGGACTCTCCGCCGGCATCTGGACCGAGAAGGGGAGCCGCATCCTGCAGGTCGCCAGCGCCCTCAAGGCGGGCGTGGTCTGGGCGAATACCTTCAACCGCTTCGATCCAACTGCGCCGTTCGGCGGCTACAAAGAGTCTGGCTACGGCCGCGAAGGCGGCATGCAGGGCCTGCACGCCTATCTGAGGAGCTCCTAGTCATGGGGAAGAAGTCAAAGCGCACTGAGAAGCTCAACCTCCCGTTGACGATTGAGTCGTCAGAGGGCTCCGAGCGTCTTGAGGTGCGCCGCACCGCCAAGCTCTACATCGGCGGCGCATTCCCACGGAGCGAATCTGGTCGAAGCCAAGAGGTTCAACTCGCAAAGGGCGGCGTCGCCAACATTGCACGCGGCTCGCGCAAGGACCTGCGTGAAGCGGTGCGCGTTGCGCGAATCGCCGCCGAGCCGTGGGCCGCACGCACTGCAATGGTGCGCGGGCAGATCCTCTATCGCGTTGCCGAACTGATGGAGGGTCGCGCGGCCCAATTCCGCGATGACCTGATCAGTCACGGCGCATCGAAGTCTGACGCGGCAGCCGAGGTCTCCGCCGCTATCGATCGCATGGTCTGGTATGCGGGCTGGCCCGATAAGCTCTCTGCCGTGCTGGGCGGC
>SHYI01000045.1 GCA_009692905.1 Chloroflexota bacterium | reverse complement strand
GGATTACGGCCCACTCGGCGTAGAGCTAAAGAACAATGTGAAGCGCGCCTGGTGGCGCAGCGTTGTGCAGCAGCGCCACGAGGTGGTGGGACTCGATGCCGGCATCCTGATGCACCCACAGGTCTGGAAGACCTCTGGCCACGTCGGTTCGTTCAGTGATCCGCTCGTTGAGTGCACCGCCTGCAAGCGACGCTACCGCCTCGATGAACTCCCAGGCACCGGCGACCTCACCACCACCCAGCTTGCCGATGCCGAGATCGTCACCAAGATGGGCCTAAAGTGCCCGGATTGCGAAGGCACGCTCACCGCGCCGCGCCGATTCAACCTGATGTTCAAGACCTTCATGGGACCTGTGGAGGATGAGGCCGCGGTTGTCTACCTTCGCCCTGAGACGGCGCAGGGTGCGTACGTGCAGCACAAGAACGTTCGCGATTCGTCGCGCAAGAAGATCCCGTTCGGCATCGCCCAAATTGGTAAGTCATTCCGCAACGAGATCAGCCCAGGAAACTTCGTCTTCCGCATGCGCGAGTTCGAGCAGATGGAGCTGCAGATGTTCGTGCGCCCCGATGAGGCCGCCACCGCCGCGTTCGAAGAGTGGCTGCCGCGACGACTGGAGTGGTACAAGGCGTACGGCGTTTCGCCGGAGCGACTGCGCGTGCGCGAGCACGCCCCCGACGAGTTAGCCCACTACGCCAAGCGCGCCATTGACGTGGAGTACCGCTTCCCATTCGGCTGGAAGGAGCTCGAGGGGATTCACAACCGTGGCGACTTTGACCTTTCGCGTCACGCCGCTGAGAGCGGCGAGAGCCTCGACTACTTTGACCCTGCTACCGAGACCTCATTCACCCCATGGGTGGTTGAGGCCGCAGCAGGCGCAGACCGCGCCGCCTTCACCTTCCTGATCGACGCCTACCGCGAAGAGATGGTGCGTGACGAGAAGCGCGTCGTCCTCTCGCTGCATCCAGAGCTGGCACCGTACAAGGTGGCGGTGCTGCCGCTGCTCAAGAAGCGCGACGACCTCGTTGAGATGGCGCATCGCATTCGCGATGGGCTCTCGCGCGAGTTCACCGCGGTCTATGACGACACCGCCGCCATCGGCAAGCTCTACCGCCGGCAGGATGAGATTGGCACGCCGTGGTGCATCTGCGTCGACGTAGACTCCATGGATGACAACGCCGTCACGGTGCGCGATCGCGACACGATGGAACAGGAGCGCGTCAGCGCCGATCGACTTGAGGAGTTCTTCCTCGCGAAGTTGCGCGCCTCGCGCCCTTAAGCCTCAGTCGCACCCGTCGGCTGCTTGCCGGCTGGCCAGTAGAGCTCCTTGTGGATCGCCCCTTCAGGTAGGCCGTACGCTGCGAGCTCAAGCTCGGCCGCGACGATCATCTCGGGATTTCCGCAGAGATAGGCAATCGCCTCGCTCGCGTTGACGCCACGATCGCGCAGCGCAGACTGAATGATGCTCTCGACGCGGCCGGTGAGGCCGGTCCAGCCAGCATTGAGCGGGTCAGCTGGTCGCGAGATTGTTGGAACGTAAGTGGCCGGATACGAACCACTCTTCTCCCACCCCTCAATCAACTCGCGGTAGCCGATGTCGCTGACATAGCTCACACCATTGAGGTAGATCGCGCGTCGCGGGGCACCGTCGTCGGCGAGGGTGCGCGCCATGCTGACGAACGGCGCGATCCCTGTTCCCGATGAGACGTAGATCTGCACGCGTGTGTCGGCAGGTTCCATCGTGAACTTCCCCTTTGGGGCGAGCACGCGCAGTCGATGGCCAACTGGGAGGGCGAAGACGAGTGGCGTGAACGCGCCTCCACGCACGTAGCGGAGGTAGAGCTCATAGCCCCCATCAAGCGCGCGCGCCGAGGAGGCGACGGAGTAGGGGCGCTGCACGAACTTCTCGCCGACCTTCACGCCGATCGTCACGTACTGGCCGGGCTCAAATGGGGTCGGCACCCCATCGGGCTTGATCCAGACGCGGGCGAGCGTGTCGGTGTCGTCGATGCGTGCGGCGAGGGTGGCGTTGTAGGCGGGGTCGTCGGCCAGGATGCCGAACGAGGCGGGGGTAGCTGCCGTCTCTGACATGGGGCCTCCTCACGGTTGGTGCGACGCTGAGCGTCGCCGTTGCAGGGGAGTGTAGGGGAGGGGGCGTGCGGGCGCCTTGGCACTGGGGTGGGGCTGGCTGCTATTCTGCGCCCAACAGCGCTTGACACTCACGGGCAACTGCTTTGCCCGATCACGAAATCACAAAGGAGGTCCCCCCACCGATGGCTTCCGGGAGCGTTGCTGAGATCAAGAGCCGACTCGCCGTCGCCGACATTGTTGGCGAGACGGTCGTGCTGCGCAAGGCGGGCGCTGCGTTCAAGGGCCTCTGCCCATTTCACGGCGAGAAGACCCCCTCATTTGTTGTCACACCGGCTCGTGAAACCTGGAAGTGCTTTGGCTGCGGAAAGGGGGGCGACATCTTCACCTTCGTCATGGAGCGCGACAGCCTGCCGTTCGGCGAGGCGCTCACCCTACTCGCCGCCAAGGCTGGCGTCACGATCGACGATCGCAGTCGGGCTGAGGATGCCCGCAAGATGCGCCTCCGCGATGTGCTCGAGGGTGCGGTGAGCTTCTATCACGCCATCCTCACCTCACACGAGCTCGGACGCCCCGCACTCGACTACCTGCACTCGCGCGGATTCACCGATGAGACGATCGAGGCGCAGCGACTCGGCTGGTCACCAGATTCATGGGACGCCTGCTCCAAGGCGCTCGCGGCGAAGCGCGGCGCAACTCCCGCTGAACTTGCCGCCGTCGGCCTCACCACCGAACGCGATGGTGGTCGTGGCGCGTATGACCGCTTCCGTGCTCGCGTAATCTTTCCGATCCGTGATGCGAATGGCAAGATCACCGGCCTCGGTGGTCGCCTCCTCCCCGAAGACGACAAGCGTGGCGATCGTGGACCGAAGTACCTGAATAGCGCGGCAACAGAACTCTTCGACAAGTCGCGCACCCTCTATCTCATCGACAAGGCGAAGCCGGCGATGCGCAAGTCTGGCACTGCGGTGCTGGTTGAGGGATACACCGACGCACTGATGGCACATCAGTCTGGCTTCACCAATGTCGTTGCCAGCATGGGAACCGCGCTGACGCCAGCGCAGGTCGCCCTCCTCTTGCGCTACGGATCGAAGATTCTCTTGGCGTACGACGTTGACGCTGCTGGAGCGAAGGCGGGCGCCTTCGGGGCTACCGAGTTGCTGCGCCTCGTCACAGAGCTTGGCAGCGCCGATGGCGGACCGTCGCTCGTTGATGTGGGGATCGTGCGCCTCCCTGACGGCAAAGATCCAGATGAAGTTGTACGTGATCAACCGGAGACGTGGCGCACCGCAACGGAGCAGCCGATTCCGGTGGTGGAGTACCTCATTGACACCCATGCCCAGGCACATGACCTGAAGGACCTTGGCGGTCGCAAGCGCGCCATCGACGGCATCAAGCCGATTCTCCGCAGCCTGCGCGACCCAATCGTTCGCGATGGCTACATCTCCGCCGCCGCGCGACGCATCGGTGTCGACGAGAACTCGATTCGTGAGGCGATGATCCAGCGTGGCACCGAGACGGCTGGCGCAGAGAGCCGCATCTCTGCGGATCGTGTGCGCGCCGCCGATGCAGACGGTGACGTCGACTCCATCCTCGCCGGCGTAACACCTCCTGAGGCTGAACTGCTGCGACTCCTGATTGCGGCGCCAGCCGAGCGGCTCCGCGTGCGCGACGTGCTCGTCGATCAGCTCTTCACGAGCGGGTTGGCGCGCTCGCTCTGGCTTGGACTACGTGCGGGCCTCGACGCCGCGCTAGAGGCGGGAACCACCGCTGATGCCCTTGAGCGCCTACCTAGTACGATTGAGGGCGAAGAGCGTCGCCTGGCCCAGGCCCTCTCTGTACGCCTCGGGGCCACCGTTGAGCTCACGCGTATCCGGATCGGTATTGATCAGACCGTCTTGCGGCTGGAGGCTGATCGCCTGGAAGAGGCGATGGCCTGGTCGCGCAGTGAGATTGCCGAGGCGGAGCGAGAGGGCGATGCCGCTCGCGTTCGAACCCTCATGGAGGCTGAACGAGATCTAGGAAAAAAGCGGAAGGCGCTCGACCGACGCTTCTTGGCGTCGGGAGTGCTCACAGCGGCAAAGGGGGGGAGCAAGTGACGAAAGCGAAGCAGGTAAGCAAGGTGACCGTAGGAACGCCCGTGAAGGCGGCGCCAGTGAAGGCCGCATCAAACAAGGTCGCCCCAAAGGCCGCTGCAAAGCCCGTCACAAAAGTTGCCCCGAAGCCATCTTCTAAGCCAGCCGTTAAGTCAGCCCCAAAGCCGGTCGTAAAGCTGACGACGAAGGTCACCGCGAAGCCTGCCGCCAAGTCGGCCGCGAAGCCGGTTGCAAAGCGCGGATCCCTCGCAACATCGAAGCCCGCCGCGAAGCCCGCTCCAAAGCCTGCTGCGAAACCGGCTCCAAAGAAGTCGGCACCAACAAAGTCGGTCGTTAAGAGCGTGACGAAGCCAGCTGCGAAGAACGCCGCTAAGCCCACCGCAAAGCCAATCGCAAAAGCGAAGCCGACCGTGAAGCATGTTCCAGTGAAGGGGAAGAAGGCCGCCTCACTCGCTACATCGCCCGCGTCGCCCGCTAAGTCAAAGGGCGAGACGCCGAAGGCATTGAAGACGAAGATCGCGAAGGCGGCGCCAGCTGCACCGGTTGCCCCCGCAAAGGCGCAGGGGAAACTCGCGAAGGGGAAGGCGGCGTCCGGCCCAGCTGCAAAGCTCGACGGTGTCGCTGAGCCTGGCGCAGCGGATCTCGCCGAGATTGAGGTTGACGGCGTCGAGATGCTGAGCCCAGAGGCGGCCGCTGCACTCCTTGTTGCTGAGGTTGCCCCAGAGGCACCGAAGCCTGAAGTTGTCGAGCCAGTTGCGGAGTCGACGGGTGTCGACGATCCAGTTCGCATGTACCTCAAGGAGATTGGTCGCGTTGGACTGCTCACCGCCGAAGAGGAGGTCGTCCTCGCCAAGATGATTGAGCTCGGCGAGCAGATGGCCGACGAGCCATGGAAGGCCGTCTACAACCTGCACCAGTGGACCCATCACGAGACGGAACTCAAGACGCGCAAGAAGAAGGAGTGGTACCGCCTTGATCCGGCGCTTGCCGCTAAGGCGCACGCCACGTATGCCGAAGCGATCGGCGCGTGGGTCAAGGGGCATCACGTGCACGAATGCAAGGTCACCGGTTTTGATAAGGCCTCGCGCGAAGTGACGGGCGAAACCGCCAAGAAGAATTTGATGATTGCGAAGAGCCTCGTAAAATCGTTCAACGATCCGAACCGACGCAACCTCGCAGCCAAGACGGCGGAGATGATTGACTTCGCCTTCCAGACGGTGGGAACCGGCGACATGGAGAGCCGCGACAATGGCGTGCTCCAAAAGCTCTTCCTCTGGGCCCGCGACGAGATCGCCTGGCCAGCACTCGAGACCTGGATCGTGCAAGGGAAGCACATCGCCAAGGATGGGAAGGACTGGATCCGCGAGGCGGGTTGGGATCCGGAGAATCCAGCGCTCGGCAAGCTTCGTGGACGTGAAGGCTACGTCGTGCAGCTCGGCTGGCGCGGACGCGAGGAGCTGACCAAGGCGAACCTGCGCCTCGTCGTCTCGATCGCCAAGAAGTACATCGGGCGCGGCATGAGCTTCTTGGACCTGATCCAAGAGGGGAACATCGGCCTCATTCGCGCCGTTGAGAAGTTTGAGTACATCAAGGGCTTCAAGTTCTCGACCTATGCAACGTGGTGGATTCGCCAGGCAATCACGCGAGCGATCGCGGATCAGGCACGAACGATCCGCATCCCGGTACATATGTACGAGCAGCTGAATCGCCTCACCCGCGTCCAGCGCCAGCTCTTCCAGGAGCTTGGCCGCGAAGCGACGGATGATGAGATCGCCAAGGAGCTCACCAAGGTCACCGAATCAGAGGTAACCGCGGAGCGCGTGCGCGAGATGCGCAAGGTGAGCCAGGAGCCGGTCTCCCTCGAGACGCCGATCGGCGAAGAGGAGGACAGCCACCTCGGGGACTTCATCGAGGACAAGTCGGCGAAGAAGCCGGACGAGGCGGCCAACAGCCAGCTCCTCTCAGAGCAGATCGTCGCCACGCTGGAGTCACTCAGCCTCCGCGAGCAGCGGGTGCTGAAGTTGCGCTTCGGCCTCGAGGATGGGCGGCAGCGCACCCTGGAGGAGGTCGGAGCGGAGTTCAACGTGACCCGCGAACGCATCCGCCAGATCGAGGCGAAGGCGCTGCGCAAGCTGCGCCACCCATCGCGCGCACGCAAGCTGCGCGACTACCTCGACTAGGGGGATCGTGCGGCGGGGAGGAGCGGCGGCCCTCCCTGCTAATATTCCGCTCGCGGCAGCGGCCGCGCTCATTCCGGCGTAGCTCAGTGGTAGAGCGGGCGGCTGTTAACCGCCATGTCGTAGGTTCGAATCCTACCGCCGGAGCCAACCAGGCTGAACTTAATCTTCCTCGCTTCGGCGTGCCCCACCGCAATGGCGCAGCTTCCGCCTAGACCTGTGATTGTGAGCCCTCTTTGTGTAGGATCTCAACAACCTGGCTAGGTTATTGCGACTAGGCGAGAGAGGCAATGGAGTGCTGAGCCCATTTGAAGCGGCGGCCTATCTGCGGAAGCACGCCCCCCTCTTTCGCACCCTTCGGCCCCTTCAGGCAGCTGCGTGCTCCCTCCTCATCGCCGCCTCCCTTGCGGTTGCTCCTGCAAGCGAGGCCTTTGCCGCCCCGAACCTAATCGACTCAGGAGTAACGAGTGACCTTGCAGGTGCATTCCGAAGCGGAGTTGCGCTGGTATCACCGAAGCCGAGACCAAGCGCCGTTGTCACGCCATCACCAAGTCAAACCGCGTCACCAGATACGAGTCCGAGTCCGGGTACGTCGCCAGGGACATCGCCGCAGCCATCAGCCACGCCATCGGTAGCGCCGACCGATCAGCCGATGGTACTTGTGACGGATACTGCCGACGGGACGCGTATTTATACCGACGAACGATCCTCGTCGAGCTTCTTGGCAGCATCGATTCCGTCAATCCAGCAGGCGCTCAGCATCCCAGGCATCTGGTTCAGCGGCCTGCTTGCCGCCATACTGCTGGCGTTCGGAGCCATCCTCTTAGAGGCACCATTCGATTGGATCAGACGACGCATCAACGACATTTATTCGCGCGTCGTTGCCTACATACAGCCAAAGGACCGTGGATCTCGACTCTGGAAGATCTTCGGCATCCGCGTCGACGTTTTTCCATTCTTGCTCGTTGGCCAGCTTATCGCCGCGTTCAATGCGCCGCTTGACGCCATTGCGCCGATCCGCCAGCTGATCCTTGGCTGTATATATGGTGCGATTGCTGCTTTGATCATCCACGCGGTGACGAAATGGCCAGAGATTCGCCTGCAGCGGATCAAGAACAACGATAGTGGCGAGATGCGAGCGCAGTGGTTGAGCCTCGTGCTCGCCCTGAGCGCAGTTGCGATTGCGCAGTCGTTCGGCCTCGCCCCCGGACTCATCGTCGGAATTTTCGCGATACGCTCCTTTCGGAAGAGCCTTGACGAGA
>SHYI01000044.1 GCA_009692905.1 Chloroflexota bacterium | reverse complement strand
CCACCACTCGCGGTTGCTGAGGGGGTCTATCGCGGCATTCACCGCAACGGCAAGTTGGTCGCCGCGGCCGGAACCCACGTGGTCGGTCGGCGCGAGCGTATCGCCGTGGTCGGCAACGTGCTGACGGCATCTAGCGCGCGTGGCAACGGCTACGCCCATGCGAACACCTCGGCGGTGACCGATGCCCTGCTCGGATTTTGCGACGAGGTGGTGCTAAATGTGCAGCGCGATAACGCCGCCGCCATCGCCGTCTACGCCTCGCTCGGCTACAGCGTGAAGACTGAATTCGAGGAGCGGCTCGTGATCCGTCGCAGCGGCATCTCGGTGCCGCGCATGCTCCGGCGCCTCTTCGGGCGCTGAGCACGAAGCGAGCGTTTCTTGGCCTGCCCGCTAACCCGCCCGCCAGCCCGCAGGCTAGGATGCCGCAGATGAGTAGTCGACCCTACGCGGTCGTTCTCGCCGGTGGCGGCGGAACCCGCCTCTGGCCCCTGAGTAGCCCCCATCGGCCGAAGCCGTTCCTGCCGCTCCTGCATGGGCGCAGCCCACTCGCCGTGACCCTGGAGCGACTCGCACCGCTGGTCCCCATTGCCGATACCTACATCGTGGTGGCGGCGAACCAGGTGCAGCTCGTGCGCGAGTGCGCGCCACAGATCGCGGCCGACCACATCCTTGCCGAGCCGGTCAGCCGCAACACGGGGGCGGCGGTCGCCCTCGCGGTGGCGACCATCGAGCGCGCCGATGAGGCAGTGATGCTGGTGATCCCCGCCGACCATGCGGTGCGCGATGACGATGCCTGGCGCGTCGCACTTGCCGCCGCAGCCGATCACGCCAGCCGCGAAGAGGGCACGCTCTACACACTCGGTGTTGTGCCGACTCGTCCAGAGACAGGCTTCGGCTACATCGTCGCCGATGGGGAGCGGGTCACACGATTTACCGAGAAGCCACAACGCGAAGAGGCCGAACGACTGATCGCCGCCGGTGCCCGATGGAATGCCGGAACGTTCGCCTGGCGACGCGACAGTGCGCGGAGCGCGCTCCAACGCTTCGCTCCAAGCCTCATCAACGGCATCGGCGAGTACAGCACGGTCCCAGCGGGGCCCATTGACACGTTTGTGATGGAGCCCGCTGCGGCGGCCGGACTGGTGCGCACCCTGCCGCTCGATTGCGGCTGGAGCGACATCGGCTCATGGGGTGAGCTGCGTGCACATCTGCTGCCACGCGCCTCAATGGAAGAGATCCGCATGGAGGCGCCAGGGGGGCGTACCATTGTGATCAGCAACGAGCATGGGGTGATCGCCCTGCAGCCGAACGGCGCAGCGACGATGGACCTAGAGCAGATGAGCGGCAGTGATCTGCGCGCCGCATCTGAGAGGGAGTAGGGATGGGCGCCGGCGAACCGACCAAGATCCTCTTCGGCACCGATGGTTGGCGCGCCAAGATTGGCGACGAGTTCACCTTTGAAAATGTCCGTCGACTCGCCGAGGGCGTTGCCCGTGTGGTGGAAGAGGACGGAGCCACCGCCAAGAGCGTCATCATCGCCTACGACCGCCGCTTCGGCTCGGAAGAGTTTGCGATCGCCGCCGCCGAGATCCTGCTCGCCCACGGCATCCCCGTTGCCTACTCACGCACCGACGTGCCCACGCAGATGGCCTCGTACGAGGTGGTCATGCGCGGCGCGGCGATGGGCATCGTCATTACCGCCAGCCACAACCCGTGGATGGATAACGGCTTCAAGGTGAAGTCGCCGACTGGTGCCGCCGCCGGCCCCGACCTGCTGAAGCGCATCGAGGCGCATGTGGCGAGCACTCGCGGCCCCGAGATCGTGGGGCGCCCATTCGCCGACGCCGAGGCGGCGGGGATGGTCGAACGCTACGACCCGTACCCGGGCTACAAGAAGTTCGTTGAGCGCAACCTCGACCTGAAGGCGATCGCCGCCCAGAAGATGCGCATCCTGGTTGACCCTGTGTACGGCGCGGGCGCCGGCTGGATCGGTCGCCTCCTTGCGGGCGGCAACATGGTTGTCGACGAGATGCGCAGCGAGCGCAACCCCTGGTTTTGCGGCGTGAACCCTGAACCGATTCGACCGCACATCGACCCGGTGCTCGCGCGCATGGCGGGCGGCGGCTACGACATGGGGATGCTCCTAGACGGCGACGCCGATCGCGCTGGCGCCGTGGATGAGCGCGGCGTCTTCCTGCATCAGCTGCAGGTCTTCGGACTGCTGGCGTACTACATGCTCGAACATAAGAAGGATCTCAGCCCGATTGTGAAGACGGTCAACGAGAGCTCCATGGGGGAGCGACTCGGCGAGCGCTACAAGGTCACCGTTCATGAGACGCCGGTCGGCTTTAAGTACGTCGGACCGAAGATGATCGAAACGGGCGCCTCGATGGGCGGCGAAGAGTCGGGCGGGTACGGCTTCAAGATGCACCTCCCTGAGCGCGATGGCATTTTCGCCGACCTACTCCTGCTCGACCTGCTGATTCGCGAGCGCGCCCTCGGGCGTCCAACGATGAGCTCGGTCATGGAGCACGTTGCCTCCATCGCCGGCGCCTCGTACTACCTACGCATTGACGTGCACATTGATCGCGCCGCCTACCCAGCGGTAAAGGAGCGCCTCGCCACCGAACTGGTTGGCAACCCGCCGAGCAGCATCGGCAGCCATGCGGTGCGCGCCGTGCCACTCACCACCAACGACGGCGTGAAGTTCTTCACGGCCGACGGCAGCTGGTTGCTCGTTCGCTTCAGCGGTACCGAGCCACTCGTGCGCGTCTACGCCGAGGCCACCTCTGCAGAGCTCCGCGACGAACTGCTGGTGATTGGCGAGCGACTCGCGCGCGGCTAAGCCCCACCGCTACGGCGCCCCATCCCAGCCGAGCAGCACAAGGCTCCCCGCATCTAACTGCAGCTCGAATGCCGCGCCATCACGCAGCGCGCCACCCACACACCAGGCGAGGCGGCGTGGCGTGCGCTGGCCTGATGCTTCACCTGTTCCATCGCTAGGGAGCACCCAGGCGAGTTCGGGGCTCCCATCAACGAGCGCACCGCTCGGCAGGAGCGCCACTGCCGCACGCAGTGCAGCATCACCGCGAGCGATACGTGCTGGAGGCGCGGCAAGGGGAGACTCCTCAATGGCGAGCCCAACGAGGGCGCCAACACCGTTCAGCACCACACGCGTGCCGTCGTTCAGCACGGGCACGCCGCGAACCTCCCGAGTCCAAATCACCAGCGTGCGCCCGGCGGCACTCTGCACCACTGGGCCACCCCCTGGCATCTCGAGCCCAAGTCGCACCAAGTGACGAATCGCCCGTGCGATCGCCGCACTCTCACTGAGAGCACCGCCCTCCAGCGCCACGCCACTTGTGGCAATCAAGCGCAACGATCCGTCGAGCGCACTCTCCACGCGTAACACCTCGACGCCGCTTACACCGACAAGAACCTGACGAACGCGCTGCTCGCCACTCTCACTGCGGACCACGGTGAATGGTCGGGTGACAAGCCCCCGCAACTCCAGCGGCGAAAGAAGTTGTGCGGCGATGGTCGTAATGGGCCGCATGTTGAGTCCAGCCCCCTCAGCCAGGGGCGCACGACTCGGTGCGATTGCTGTACCTGGAGTACTGCACGCAGCGACCAGCGCGACCAGGAGCGAGAGTGCCCAGCAAACCTTATACATAGCGTTGCCCTCCAAGGTCGGGGAGCTCGGCTGACGGCGCGTGTGGCAGATGGCCGTAGCCGCCCCACCACTCGGGGGTGAGGTGCTCCGGGTCGTAGGCGACAAGGAGTGCGCGATCGAACGCCGCCCCAGTCGTCGCACCATCCAACAGAGCACGCCAGAAGGCGCGCTCAAAGCGCAACGCGGCACCCTGCCACGCCGTGCCGATGTAGCTCACGTAAAAACTGTCGGGTTCTCCAGAACCTTGCACCTTGCGTTGAGCGATGCCGAATGCAGCAGGGAGGCGCGAGGCCCGTTCGCCGTTATGACAACTCGAGATGTAGACGAGCGATGCGGCGGGTGTGCCGCGTCGCATCGCCGCGATCTCGGATGGCAGCACGATCGGTGCACCAAGACAGAGCCCGCCATCGGCGCGGAAGCCACCGGCACGACTGCCGGACTTTGAATCCCAATAGAGATCGCCATGGCTATGCACGTAGAAGGCGGCCGATGCGGCACCCGCAACCATGGCGCGGCGCGTGAAGCCTGGTCCAACCGCTCCACCAACCTCCCAGCCAAGCGCCGCGAGCGCGCTGCGCGCCTGCCGGGCCAGCCGATCGGGGAGGGTGTTCGCGGTACCAGTACACGCTTCGGCGAAGGCGGTGCGATTGGCGAAGACCGTAGCGCTCTCGGCTGGCGGCGCCAGGGTGATTGCTGCGGCGAGGAGAACTGCTCCGACCATGCTCCCTCCAGAGTGAGAGCGGGGGCGAGGGCGGAGGCGCACTCTCGCACGGCGTGCGTATCAGCGGCATCTGCACAACTAATACGTTCGTGATAAAGTCCCCGCAGCAACGCCGCGTGGACGCGAAGCTGGTGAGATTCCAGCACTGTCCCGCAACGGTTATTGGGAGTGGCTCCCATAAGTCCGGTCGCCGGACACGCGGCATAAAAAAGCTTAGGCCCTCGAGGCAAGGGAGGAAGCATGACTGCTTTCGTACGCTCGCACCAGTTTTCGTTCGCCACACTGCTGCTCGTTGCAGCACTCGTCTCCGGCGCATGTGGCGGAAATGCCACCAACTCACTGCCGTCAGTGAACCCCACACCAATCGTGGAGGCTGACTACCCTCGCACCGTCATCGACGATGCAGGCGTTTCGGTAACGATCGCAGCGAAGCCGCAGCGCATCGTGGCACTCACCCCAGCGAGCCTTGAGGCGCTCGCTCAGTTTGGGCTTGGCCAGAGCGTCGTCGGTGTCGCAGCGTGTAGCTGCCTCCCCATCGCGTTCACGGCAACACCGCAGGTCGCCGACTACACCGGCACCAACGTTGAGGCGATCATTTCCCTCAACCCTGACCTTGTGTTTGTCGGTGGTTCGGGCTTCACCCCCGACGATGCGATTACGCTGCTGAAGGCGGCGAACATTACACTCGTGACGCTGGACCCAAAGAGCATTAGTGGCGTCTACACAACCCTGCAGCTGATCGGCGATGCAGCGGGCGCAAGCGTTGCCGCGGCTGAAGCGATCACGACCGCAAAGTCCGATATCGCTGTGCTTACCGCCCTCGTGCAGGACCAGCCGATGGTCAGCGTCTTCTATGAGATTGACGCGACCGGCGCGATCTACGGCCTCGCCCCCGATGACTATGCCGCCGAGCTCGTGGCGTTGGCCCGAGGCGACTTGGTGAGTAGCGGCGTAAACGGCGTCTACGAGATCTCGCTTGAGGCCCTCGTGACCGCCGCCCCTGCCGTGATCCTGCTCGGTGATGCCGCCTACGGCGTCACCGCTGAGGCGGTAGCGGCGCGACCAGGCTGGGGAACGATCCCTGCCGTGGTGAACGGTGCGCTACGGCCGATTGATGGCGACCTTGTCTCCATCCCTGGACCGCGTATCGCCGAGGCGTTCCGCGCCATCGTGGCGCAGCTACATCCGACGATCCTTCCGTAGCCATAGGGGTGCGCAGAACCACGCTCCTCTCGCTCGCGGCACTCGCGCTGGTCGCGATTGGCGCGATCGGCTTCGGCGTCGCGAACATTGCGCCGCTCGATGTGCTGGCGATCATCGGCAAGAGCCTCTTCGGCTTGCCGATAGGCGGTGAGATCAGTGCCGGGTCGACCTCGATCGTGATGGAGATTCGCCTGCCGCGAATCCTCGCCGCGATCGCGGTTGGCGCAGCGCTGGCAACATCGGGTGCCGCGTTCCAGTCACTGCTGCGCAACCCACTCGCCGATCCGTATGTGCTCGGCACCAGTAGCGGCGCAGCGCTCGGTGCGGCGATCGCCTTCTTGTTGCCGATTACGGGAATCGCCTGGGAGCTCGGCGGCGTGCAACTCGCCGCATTCGTTGGCGCGCTCGCCTCGGTGGCGCTGGTCTGGCGTATCGCTGGCATCGGTAGCGGCGAAGAGCGTATCGCCAGCGTGCTGCTCGTCGGCTATGCGGTTGCCTCCTTGCTCGCTGCGGCGCTCTCGCTGGTGATGCTCGCGAGCGGTGCGAACCTGCGCGCCATCTTCGGCTTCCTGCTCGGTGGTCTCGACGGCGTGACCTGGCCACGCCTCGCCGCCGCCGCTGTGCCGATCGCCCTCGCCACGCTGCTCCTCGCCCGGCGCGGCCGTGCACTCGCCGCCTTCCTTCTTGGTGATGAGGGGGCGACACACTTAGGTATCGACGTGCGCCGCGAGCGACGCATTGCCGTGGCACTCGCCACCCTCGCCACGGCGTCTGCCGTTGCCCTCGCCGGCCTGGTCGGATTCGTTGGCCTCGTCGTGCCGCACCTGGCGCGCCTCGCCGTTGGCTCCGACCCTCGTGCCGTGTTCCCACTCTCAGCGATCGGCGGGGCGCTCCTCCTGCTCCTCGCCGACACGGTCGCCCGCACCATCGGCGTCCCCGTTGGCGTCATCACCGCCCTGATCGGCGCGCCGTTCCTCCTCTGGCTGCTGCATCGCGCTCGTGCCGGGTACGCCCTATGAGCACGAACTCCAGCACCAGCGACACCGCCCCCTACGAACTGCTCGGCGCAAAAAACCTACAGGTCGATCTTGGCGGAACCACGATCTTGCAGGATGTTTCGCTCAGCATTGGCCCAGGTGAGCGCGTCGCCATTGTTGGCCCCAACGGCGCTGGTAAGACCACGCTGATGCGCGCACTGAGTGGTGCGGTTCCTGCGACCAGCGGCGAGATCATCCTCTGCTCCGAGCCGATCCAGAACCTCTCGCGCGAAACGATTGCGCGATCGATTGCTGTGGTGAGCTCCGACATCGCACTCCCATTCGCCACGCGTGTCGACGAACTTGTCGCCCTCGGTCGCATTCCGCACGGTCGCGGTCCTGCTGGACCAAGCGCACACGATCGCGAGCGCGCCAACGCCGCCATTGAGCGCGTCGGCGCATCACACCTGCAGCGCCGTGATGTGCGCACCCTCAGCGCCGGCGAACGACAGCTTGCCGCCGTCGCCCTCGGCCTTGCGCAAGAGACGCCGATCCTCGCGCTCGATGAGCCAACGGCACACCTCGACCTACGTCACCGCATGGAGATCGCCGACCTGCTCATCAGCCTCGCCGGCGACGAGACGATCATGAAAACAAAACGAACCATCGTGGCCATCTTTCATGAGCTCGACATCGTGCGCGATGGATTCAGCCGCGTGATCCTTGTATCAAACGGCACCATCGCCGCCGACGGCACACCGGCAGAGGTGCTGACCGCAGAACGAATTAGTAGCGCGTGGGGGATTCCCCTCGAGCGAGCGGCGCGGCTCTAGCCGCTCGACTCTCCTGCGCTAGCCGCGCTTGCGCGGCAGGTCGAGGAACGGCAGTGCGACCACAGTTGCGGGAATCTCGTGGCGGGTCTCTTCAATCGCCCACTCCAGCCCAACGATGGTTCCTGGTGCAGCGTGCTTGGCTGGGAGGCGGCCGAGGGCAATCGAGCGCTTCAGCAGCGGCGAGAAGGTGCCGCTCGTGGCGCGGCCAATCGTCTCGCCCTTGCGCGTGAGCGGGATCACCTTGCGCCAGGCGCGCAGCGGATGCTCAATCGGATACCCAAGATCAAGGTAGGCGTCTTCGAAGATGTTCAGGTCGAGCTCAAGGCCCACGAGTCGATCGGGTGGGCCGCCAGCGGCGACCTCATCCATGAGGGCGCGCTTGCCAATGAACGATGGCTTGTCGAGATCAACGAGGCGATCGAAGCCGATCTCATAGGGTGAGACGGCAAGGCTCGGGTGTCGCGCGGTGCGTGAGGAGTGATAGTCGACGCCGGCCATGATCAGGCCCGCCTCGAGTCG
>SHYI01000043.1 GCA_009692905.1 Chloroflexota bacterium | reverse complement strand
ATCGTGGTGACATGTGCCTCGTCAACCATCAGCCAAATGCCACCAAAGCCAACGAGCGTGCCACTCATTCGGGCGCCAACATATCGCGCCAAGCGATTTGTGGTGAGCTCCGTGGTGTAGGCGCTTGTTGGCCACGGTGCCGTAAAAGAGACGTTCTCAATCATCGCGACTTCGTCGAGGTCCCTGACGGTGAGTGGTGCCAGAACCAGTGCAGGCATCATCGCGCCTCGCTTCCGCGAGCTGGCGCCGGATAGCGCAGGGTGACATGCGAAGCTACCGGCCCAGCCTCACGGATGAGCGCGCACGCGGCAACCCCTCTGCTCTCCTCCTGCGCAAAGTGCGAAGAGGCGGAGCCCCGAGCCACAACGACCGAACCCTTCTCCGACACCTCAAGCGACTCACGTGTCCCGAGCGCAATAGAGAACGATCGCTGCGCCGCCTGCCAGAGTGCGCGATCTGAGGCGCTCTCCCGCAGCGGGAGTGCCAGAGCGGCAGCAATGCCGGCGGCAGCCGAGGCTGCAACGCGGACGCCGCTGTAGCTTCCAGGGCCGTTTCCCACCACCACACCGGTGAGCGTGGTGCGTGCTGCTTGATCTGGAATGAGATTGGTAATGCGCCGCAGTAGCGGCTGTTCGTAGAGATAGTCTTCGGCGACGCACACAGGCACACCATCGCGCTCCTCTACGATCGCGACGATGCTGAAGCCGAGCGACCCATCAAGCACGAGGATGCGTGGGCTACTCACGTGCATCGCCCGATGTGATGCGTTGGGTGCTGTCAGACATCGAACCGAGTACCGCAAGGAGCTCTGGTCGCGCGCCGCGGATTACGGCGATGCGTGTGCCCTCGTCGGCGGCCGCCTCGAGATGAATGCTGAGCACGCCGGTGCCCGCTACCCCGATTCCTACAAGGTGCTCGGGCCACTCAATGAGGGTGACGCCGTGCTGCTGCCGCTCATCAATCACTCCAGCACGCAGGGCATCACTCCCCACGGGGAGTCGATAGGCGTCTACATGCCAGATCGGCAGGTCGCCGCGGTGTTCAGAGATGAGGACGAACGTTGGCGAGGTGAGCTCCGGCTCTGCATGGAGTGCGGCTCCGATGGCACGAGCGAGCGTTGTCTTGCCGCTCCCCAGGTCGCCCGCAAGAAGGACCCGGTCACCCGGACGGAGTGAGACGCCAATCGCCGCACCGAGCGAGGTCGTTGCTGCAAGGCTACCGAGCGTAATGGTGACGACGTTCACGCTGTAAGGCGCTGCAGGTCACCAATAGAGAGCACGACAAGATCGCCGTTGATCTCGACTGCACCCTGCGGGTCTGACGACTGTGCGTCGGCCAGGCCGCGCCATGTGCCATAAGAGCCCGCCAGGGGGCCACCGATCACAACGGTATCCACGTCGAGGCGCTCCCCTCCGCGACGCGTCGCCGAGGCGGTGAGGCCGGCGGGGTGCCGCTCAAGGCGAACGTCGCTGCCGTTCAGGGTCTGGAGCGCCTTCCCTAGCTCAGCAGCCCAGCCATCGCTCTCGCGGCGCCCACCGAGGATCAGGAGCCCAAATGGGGCGAGGGCGACACCGGCGGCAATACGTCGATCAATAGATGCGCTGAGTGCCTCGCGCTCGCCATCACTCAGGCTGCCCACAACGAGACCTCGAATACCGACAGCCCGAGCTCGCAGCACCGTCTCAGGTGAGACCGAGACAACCGCCAGAACTCCCGCCTCGTGCGCCGCCGCCCACCCGCGACTGTCTGGCTCCGTAGCCGAGAAGTAGAGGCTCCCTTCGACCTCGTCGCCAAGCAGAAGGCGCCCGCCGAGGCCGCCCGTCGCGCTCGCGGATCGCGGTAGTAGCGCCAGTGGCGCCTCAATGGGGAGGAACTTTGCAGGCCTCACAGCCACGAGCGTGTGTGGGAGATCAACTAGTGGGGCACCACGCACAACAGCAACACCGGCGAGGCCGCCGCGCAGCGAGGTAAGAACCTGGTGCCCGTCAATCGCAACCTCAACGTCGACGAACTCCCCCGCCTGGAGGTCAAACTCTAGTGCTCCATCCGCTGACAGCGCACGTTCCTCCGCACCAGCTCGAACAAGCACCTCCTCGTCAGGGTGGTCCGCGATAACCAGCAGATCGCCAGCGGGCACGAGTAGTTGATCCGCGGTGGCGCGAACCAGATCTGCCCCCGTCGTCTCGGTGAGCTGCTCAGTTCCGAGCGCCGCCAGTACTCCCGAAACATCAAGCAGCACCGTGATGCGCCCAGGTGGAATCAGTGGCGAAAGTGCGGCGAGTGGCACGGCGCCTGAAGAGAGATACGCCGCAAGCTGACCCGTAGCAATGAACACCTCGCCGCTCATCGGATTACCTTGATCGCTCGACCGCTCCGCGATCGACGCGATAGCATCAATACACGCGGCGGCGCGAGTCTGGTCGCCAATCTCATCACGCCCCGACATCGGCCGATCTGCGATGTCTCCGAGCCGGTCGGCAACGGCGGCGCGGTCGCGCTCGCCAAGCGAACGCAACACTGCATCGCAACGACGTCGACGCTCCGTCGCATCGGCTGGGACGAGTGCGGCCTCATCAATCTGCAAAAGCTCGCCAGCCGTTCCGGGAGTGGCCCACGCGACTCTCCCAGCATCATGCGCAATATCGAGAATTCTCACGGGGACGCTTAGCGCCTCTGCGCAGCGGCTCGCCGCACGGCCGAGGGAGCTCGGATCACCACGAAGTGAGGTAGAGATCGCACCGCTCTGCTCCGCTCCAGCGGCGCTCTGCAACGTCTTCTCTACCGCGCTGCTGTCAGCCCCCGTGGGGAGCGTGATGCTACTGAGCAGCCGCGTAGGCTCCGCGTCAGACATCAGTGCGTAAAAGCTGCGATCAAGATCCTCGCGAATCAAGAGATACGACGATCGCGTCACTTCTGGTTCACGTAGTGATACCCGCGCAGGTCGCGCAACGCCACCGGTTCGCCGCTCACCGTATACACCCGCGCAAGTCGGCTGGTGAAGCTCGTTGAAACCTCATTGGTAATCGTCTTTCGGCGTTTCGCGACGTCCACGGGCTCAATCAGATCAGCACCAGAGTCACCGATGAAAACCACCTCATCGGCTTCGGTCAGGTCTGTGGCCGGATGATCTGTGGCATCAATGGTGATGGAGTCCATCGCAATCGTGCCAACAACTGGCAGGCGCACGCCGCGTACCAACACCTCGGCGACTCCCCGTTCGTGATACGAGATGCCATCGGCGTAGCCGATCGGCAGGGTGATGATCCTTGATACGCGCTCTGCGGTGAATGCTGGCCCGTACCCCACGCCATGACCGACGGGGAGTGTCGCGATGCGCACAGGCCGTGCGGCGAGTCCATATACCCGTTCAATGCCGATCGTTGCAGCGGTCATCGTCGGTCGCAGCGCGTTCGGCACAACGCCGAAGAGCGCAATGCCAACGCGCGCAACCTGCTGCGTCTCTCCCATGGTGAGCAGCCCTCCCGACCCGACGAGGTGCGCTTCAAGCTCGGGGGCCTGGGCTGCAGCCTGCTCGAGTACCTCCTCTTGCAGTCGTGATCGATCAACGTTCTCAGCTGCGCTGAGATGGCTCCAGATGCTCCGCAGCAGAATGTTCGGGTTACTGCGCAACGCAGCGATCTGGGTGGCGAGATCGCCTGGCAGGATGCCGTCGCGACCGAGCCCAGTATCCACTTCAATATCGACGCTCAGCGGGGAGAGCCCAGCCAGATCGGCACTCATCAGCTCACGAACCACTGCTGGCGACGATGCGGTAACGCCAATGCCTGTGGCGGCAGCGTCGCGCAGGTGGGCGGGGGCAACGCGCCAGAGGACACGAACAGGGCCAGTGATCCCGGCGTCACGCAACTCTTGTGCCTCATCAAATGTGGCGACAAGTACCGCTCGCGCGCCAGCATCGAGTGCAGCACGCGCAACAGGCACAGCGCCAAGGCCGTAGGCGTCGGCCTTCAACACCACATCAAGGTGGCCGCCAGTCGGGAGCTTCCCCTTGAGCGCGCGAACATTCGTTGCGATCGCATCGAGCCGCACCTCTACCCAGGCATCACGCCCGAGCGCAGGCAGGCCAACCTTCTGGATACGTTCGGGGAGCCCGCTCATCCTTGGGCCTTCCCAGCCGGCTCCGCCAATAGGGCCAGCTCCTCGCGCCGAAGTGCCTTGATGCGCTCGATCCGTGCCAGGAGTGCCGTCTCGGTGGCATCGAGGTCTGCGCCAATCTGCGGCGGGAAGAGGTAGCGCCCGCCAGCCGTACGCACGGCATAGGCGATCGCGATCGCATACTCGCGCTCGTGACTAATGGAGAGTGCGATGTGCTGGATACCGAGCTGCGTCGCCCGTGCCGCGGCGCGATCGTGGAGACGAACGGAGGGCTGCCCAGTTGGCAGGCGCTCCACCTCGATCTCCTGCCAGCCGATGCCACGCACGCCGAGGCCGAGCACCTTTGAGACAGCCTCCTTTGCGGCCCAGCGCCCAGCCATCGTCTCGGGGCGACCACGAACGTATGAGCGCTCTGCGGCGGTCAGTACTCGGAGCTCAAATCGCTCTGGATGACGACGCAAGACGTTCGCAATTCGGTCCACACGAATGATGTCAATGCCGATCTCCGGCGTGCTCGTGGAGTGCTCTCCCCCGTCCATCACTCGACGGTGACGGACTTCGCGAGATTCTTCGGTTGATCAATATCGGCACCGGCGAGCAGAGCCATCTCATAGGAGAAGCGCTGCAGCGGGATTGTTGCGATCAGTGCGGCGATCTCAGGCCGTGCGGCAGGGATCACGATTGCATCGGTAGCGAAGCTAGACCAATCATCAACACCAGAGAGGATCGCAATCACTGGCGCCGAGCGCGCGCGTGACTCCATCAGGTTGCTCACAAGCTTTGGCAGAACTGGCGAGTTCAGCACCACCGCCACCACAGGGTGATCGGCACCGAGAAGGCTGATCGGGCCGTGCTTCATCTCACCGGCGGCGATCCCCTCGGCATGGATGTAGGAGATCTCCTTCAGCTTGAGTGCCCCCTCCAGTGCCGTTGCGATCCCTGCGCCGCGACTGACGAACATGAACCCGCTCGCGCCGAAATACTTCGCGGCGATGCTTGGCAGCGCATCTGAGGCATCGAGTGCGGCTGAGGCCATCGCAGGGACGCGGAGGAGCTCCTCTGCCCATGCACGCGCATCTGCAGCGGTCAGCGCGCCCGTGCGCCGCGCTAGGTCAAGCGTTACCAGAAGGGTGACGAGCGCCTGCGAGGTGTAGCTCTTTGTCGCGGCTACGGAGATCTCTGTTCCAGCTTGCAGCAGCACAACGGCATCCGCCTCACGCGTGAGCGACGAGCCAGCCGCATTCACGATCGCGAGAACTGGTGCACCAGCAGCCTTCGCGATGCGCACGGCACCTAGCGTGTCTGCGGTCTCCCCAGACTGCGAGACGGCAATCACAAGGCTCGTTGGCCCGAGTGCGGGCGGATCGTAGCGAAACTCGCTCGCGACAGTGACGCGCACTGGAATGCGCAGCAGGCGCTCGGCGAGCGTCGCCGCGGTGAGCGAGGCGTGATACGCCGAGCCGCAGGCCACGAATTCAATGGAACGCGTCGCCGTGAGCGCCGCACTCAAGGGATCAAGTTCGCCAATGGCGATTCCGGTGGCCGAGACTCGACCGAGCATTGCCGCCGAGAGTGCTCGCGGCTGCTCATCCATCTCCTTGCGCATGAAGTGGTCGTACCCCTCTTTGCGCGCCGCGGCGCCATCCCACGTGATCGTTTCAATCTTTGGGGCGAACGTTGCCCCAGTTGCGTCGTAGAGGGTGACCCCGTCGCGCTGTAGGTCGGCAAGATCGCCGTCTCGAAGGAAGATGATCTTGTTGGTGTGCTCCAGCATGGCGACAGGATCGGAGGCGAGGAACTGCTCCCCCTCACCGATGCCAACGGCAAGCGGCGCCTCGCGGCGGGCGGCAATGATGCGACCTGGTTCGCTGCGGTGCATCACCACGAGCGCCCACTGCCCGCGCAGTTGAGGGAGGATGGCCGCCACCGCGAGGCGAATATCGCCCTGGTAGGCGTCTTCAATCAGGTGGGCGATCACCTCGGTGTCGACGTCGCTCGAAAGGGTGTGCCCCTTCCCCGCCAGTTCCCGCTGCAGCTCGGCGTAGTTCTCAATGATCCCGTTGTGAATGATGGCGATCTCGCCGTGCTCATCCATGTGGGGGTGGGCGTTCAGGTCAGTTGGCGCACCATGGGTGGCCCAACGCGTGTGGGCGATCCCGGCGATCGAACCGGTTGGTAGTTCGCCAACGACACCTTCGAGGTTGGCGAGGCGGCCCGCACGCTTGCGCATGGAGATCTCGCCTCCCGTTGCCGCGACGGCGATCCCTGCGGAGTCGTAGCCGCGGTATTCAAGGAGGCGCAGCCCCTCAATCAACGTCGTCGAGACGTCGCGTGAGCCGATGTAACCGACGATCCCGCACATGGCGGTAGTCTACCGCCCGCGTACGAGGCTCGCGGCAACCTCCAGCAGGTGCTCAACGGCGGCGGTGACCGCTGCGCGATCGGGGCCCTCGCCCATCACTCGGAGCAGGGGCTCGGTTCCAGAGAGGCGCACAAGGACGCGCCCGCCTGTCTGTGCGAGGGCCGCCTCAGCCTGGCGAATGGCGTTCTGGAGATCAGGCTCCGCGAGCAGTCGCTCCCCCTCACCTGGGGGCACTGGCACCGTTCGCTGCAGTTGCGGGTCAAGGGGGACCGCATCAGCCATCTCGCCCACGGGGATCCCCGCGCGGGCAACGAGCCCGAGCACGGTGATCGCACTGAGGAGCCCGTCACCGGTCGGTGAGAGCTCCGTGAAGAGGAGGTGGCCACTCTTCTCGCCACCGAAGCCGCCCTGGCCAGCGGCGAGTCGTTCGGCAATGTGTCGGTCGCCGACGGGGGTGCGCTCCAAGGTGATCCCGTGGGCGGCAAGGTGGCGCTCCACGCCACTGTTGGTCAGCACCGTTGCAACGGCGCGCTCAGACCCGGCGACTCCCCGCCCCTTCCGATCCAGGGCGATGAGGGCAATCAAGACGTCACCATCAATGGCTCGCCCGCCAGCATCCACAACGACGCAGCGATCAGCGTCACCATCGAGCGCGATGCCGAGGTCGGCGCCGTGCGCGCGCACCTGCTCGCCGA
Source organism: Chloroflexota bacterium (assembly GCA_009692905.1). Lineage (GTDB taxonomy): Bacteria > Chloroflexota > Limnocylindria > Limnocylindrales > Limnocylindraceae > Limnocylindrus. Next base: position 754 of record SHYI01000043.1, on the reverse strand, counting down.
GTGCGGCGGGGTCGGTGGCGCCAACGCCGTCATTGATGATGCCGTCCCCCATGGCGAACGGCAGGACCGTGGCGCCCGTGGCGGCGAGCGCCGCAACGGCGAATGGTGAGGCCGCGCCATGTGCAGCATCGACCACCACGCTCAGCGTGCTGGCACTCACAGAGTGCGCAAGCTCCGCCAGCGTTCGCGCATATCGCTCTCGATACGCCTGGGCCTCGGCTGCGTGTGATGCCGATGGCGCGACTATCAACGGACCCCCCGCTAGAGCACGCTCCATTGCTGCCTCAAGCGCTCGCTCCTCGGCATCGGGGATCTTGCGACCGTCACGCGCGAGCACCTTTAGTCCGTTGTACTCAACTGGGTTGTGCGATGCAGTGACCACCACACCGCAGGCGGCGCGTGGCTCGCCTGCAACGAGTGAGGCGAGTCCAGGCGTTGGGATAACGCCAACATCGATGACGGTGCCGCCGTGCGACTCAATGGCACCTGCGAGCGCGGCGGAGAGCTCGGGGCCGCTCGGACGCGTGTCGCGCCCAAGAAGCACAAGCCCCGCCGGATGTTGCTGCATCAGGGCGACGCCAAGTGCGGCGGCTATCTCAACGGTAAGTGTCTCGCCAGCGATCCCGCGGATCCCATCGGTGCCGAAGCGAACCGTGGTCACGGTCGTCCTTGCGCTAGATCAGCGCTTGGTGAACTGCTTCGCCTTGCGTGCGCGTCGGAGACCGTACTTCTTGCGCTCCTTGGCGCGCGGATC
>SHYI01000001.1 GCA_009692905.1 Chloroflexota bacterium | reverse complement strand
TACTCCACGTGCGAGATCGCGATCGTGATGCCGCGCTCACGCTCTTCGGGGGCGTTGTCGATCGAGTCGAAGGCGCGATACTCCGCGCTCCCCTTCAGGGCGAGGTACTTCGAGATCGCGGCGGTCAGGCTCGTCTTGCCGTGGTCGATGTGCCCGATCGTGCCGATATTGACGTGCGGCTTGGACCGCTCGAACTTTGCCTTTGCCATCTCGATTCTCTCTCCGATTTCTTACTACCGTCACTTGTTAATAGCGTTGACGGTTACCGCTTTTTACTCCCACCCGAAGGTGGAGCCCACGACCGGACTTGAACCGGTGACCTCGTCATTACCAATGACGTGCTCTACCAACTGAGCTACGTGGGCCAGTCCTATTTCCGATCCTGTTGCTTCTCTTTTTGCACCAGTTCTGGTGGGCAGGAAGGGAATCGAACCCCCACAGTCGAAGACGGCTGATCTACAGTCAGCGGAGCTCACCACCTGCTCAACCTACCCTTGTGTCCAGTGCTGGAGCCGACAACGGGACTCGAACCCGGAACCTACGGTTTACAAAACCGTTGCTCTACCAATTGAGCTATGTCGGCGCCCACGTCGGGATACCTTGCGGTCCGTCGGTGAGGCGTGATCATAGCCCCCTACGGGCGTGGGGGTCAACCGCCTACGTGCGGCAGATCGTCAGTTTCAGGGGCGGCTGGCGCTTCGGCGTCGGCTGAGACTGGCGCGACGGGGTCGCCGGATGCGACCAGCGGGGCCTCGGAGGCTGGCACAGGCTGTGCCGTAAAGGGCCGCTGACCGAGCGCCTCGAAGAGGAGGATGGAGCCCGCCACGGCGGCGTTCAGGCTGGCGACCTTGCCAGCCATGGGGATACGGACGAAGAGGTCGACCCGCCGGCGGACGGCGGGCGAGAGCCCCCGACCCTCGGCCCCGATCACGATGCAGAGTGGGCCGCGCAGGTCCGCCTCGCGATACCCCTGGGCCGCCTCGGCCTCAGCGCCGACCACCCGGATGCCACGCAGGCGCAGGGCGGTGAGCTCATCGGCGAGGTTCTCCACGCGGGCGACCAGGAGGTGCTCGACCGCTCCGGCGCTGGCCTTAATGGCGGCTGGTGAGAGGGGGGCGGCCCCCTTGCTGCCGATCAGGAGGCCATGCACCCCCACCGCCTCGGCGCTGCGGATCAGGCTGCCGAAGTTCTGGGGGTCCTCTACCCCGTCGAGGGCGAGGAGGAAGGGGGGCTCCCCACGCGCCACGGCGCGGGCGAGCAGGTCTTCGGGGGCGGCCTCGGGACGCCGCTTCACGACCAGGGCGACCCCCTGGTGTCCATCGAACCCTGACAGCTGGCCGATAAGGGCACCCTCGACCTCAATAATCGGGATGCGCAGGGCGGTGGCATGCAGGACCATCTGCTGCAGGGCGTCCCGCCGCTGCGGCACCACCAGGAGGCGGACCGCCTCTCGGCGGGCGGCGAACGCCTCCTCTACCGGCCGACGCCCAGCAATGACCTCGTGCTCTGGGCCGACCATGCCCGCGACCTGGAGGGAGATGGCGCGTCGCGATGCCCACTGCCGGGCACCACCTGCACTAAAGGTTGGGCGCGCCATACCAGGGCGTGGTCCCACTGGTCCTCCGGGGCCGCCGGGGCGGAATCCAGCAGGACGTGGTGGTCGTGGGCGCTGATCGTCGCTCATGCCTGCGGTCCAGCCAGTCGCCAACGCTGCCCATCGCGACCGTCATCAATCAGCACGCCGAGGAGCGCCAGCTCGTCGCGCAGCGCATCGGAGCGCGCCCAATCCTTGGCGGCGCGAGCGGCGATACGCTCCGCAAGGAGTGCCTCGGCACCCGCTGGGAGCACCGCGCGATCTGGCAGCACGGCGAGCACGGCGTTGATCTTCTCGAGCACGGCGAGCAGCGACTGCGCGCCTGTACCGCTGCAGCTGGCGTCAAGAAGGCGATTCCCGTCGCGCACCAGATCGAAGAGCGCGGCGAGCGCCTCAGGAACGGCAAGGTCGTCATCCATCGCTGCGGCGAATCGGCTCCAGCTCGTCTCGGCGAGTGTCGCTGCGCGCTGGTCAGCGTCCGCATCACCCGTCGTGATTCCGCTACGTGTGGTCAGTGCGGCGACGAACGCATCAATGCGCGCGATGGCCGACGCGGCTGCGGTGAGCGAATCGTCGTTGTAGTTGAGGCTGGTGCGATAGTGCGCCGAGATCAACGCGAGGCGCAGGGCGCGCGGCTCCGCGCCGCCAGCGAGTAGATCGCTCACGCGTGAGATGTTGCCGAGCGACTTTGACATCTTGTTGCCAGAGACGTGCAGGTGCGCGCAGTGCATCCAGGTCCCCACGAACGATTGCCCCGTCGCCGCCTCAGACTGTGCAATCTCGTCTTCATGATGCGGGAAGACCAGGTCGATGCCGCCAGTGTGCAGATCGAATGATTGGCCGAGGTAGCGCATGCTCATCGCCGAGCACTCCAGGTGCCACCCCGGTCGTCCTGCGCCGAGCGGTCCGTCCCACGATGGCTCGCCAGGCTTCGCCGCCTTCCACAAGACAAAGTCGCGCACGTCGTCCTTGCTGTACTCGTCGGCCTCCACGCGTTCGCCAACGCGCATAGCTTCGGGATCGAGGCGAGCGAGTCGCCCGTACGCTGGCCATGAGGAGATTTTGAAGAAGATCGAACCCTCCTCCGTGCGATAGGCATGCCCCTTATCGAGGAGCTGCTGCACGAGGGCGATCTGCTCAGGGATATGCTCCGTCGCTCGAGGCATCTCGTCTGGAATCGCCATGCGCAGCGCCGTCATGTCGGCGCGGAAGACCGCCTCCCAGCGATCGGTGAGTGCGCGAATCTTCACGCCCTCTGCCGCTGCGGTGCGAATGATCTTGTCGTCAATGTCGGTCAGGTTCACAACCCATCGCACCGTGCGGCCGCTCGCTCGGAGCCAGCGCACCAGCGTGTCGGCGAAGAGGAAACTGCGGAAGTTGCCGATATGGGCCGGACCATAAATAGTCGGACCGCAGGAGTAGACGCCGACCTGTTTTGGATCGAGGGGCGTGAAGGGTCGAGTCTCCCCGCTCAGCGTGTCGCGGAATTGCAGGCTCACTCCGAGGTACCCCTTCGCTGCGCTACAAGGATGGCGGCGCAGCGAATCGCCTTGCCGGCACCCTCGTCGCCGACCAGATTACCGCTCGACGCCTTGGCGCTGACCCGATCGACGGGAATGCCAAGGAGGCTGGCAACATTCGCACCGATCTCGTCGAGGTACGGCGCAAGTTTTGGGGCGCTGGCGGTGATCAGCAGATCGACCCAGAGCGGCTGCACGCCGACGGCGGCGGCACGCTCAACGCTCTCGGCGAGAAGGGCTCCACTCGCAATCCCCTTCGGCGTCGCATCTGTTGCGGGGAAGAGCCGCCCCAGGTCGCCGAGTCCTGCGGCGCCGATGAGGGCATCTGCCACGGCATGGAGCACCACATCGCCATCAGAGTGCCCGACCAGCGCAGGGCTCTCGGGGAAGGCACGGCCCCCGAGATGCAGCGTGCCACTCGTACCAACTGGATGCGCGTCATCGCCCCACCCAACGCGGATGCGGCTCCCAGGGAGCGACGCGAGGATCTCGCTGAAGGAGACCGTGGGGTCCGACGGTCGCAACATCGCCCCAACAGAGAGGAGATCCTCGGGCTCAGTCAGCTTGCGCAGCCGCGCCGAGCCCTGCACCAACTCAACGGCAACGCCGATCGATTCAAGAACGCTCGTGTCGTCGGTCGCCGTGGGGGCGCTCGCAAGCGCGGCGGCAAAGGCGGCAACGTGTTGCGCGGCGATCCCTTGTGGCGTTTGCGCCGAGACGACGCTGGCGCGATCAACGCTTCCCGAACTGTGTGCTGTCGACGTGCTCGTGGTGTTTGGCGCGACGCGCTTCAGTGTGTCGGCGATCGGCATCACTGGAGCGGCGGCACCGTGCTGCAGGGCGGCAGCTACCACGCGAAGCGTGACGTCGGCATCAACACCGGGGCGCGCGGCATCGTGAATCAGCAGCACCGCACCGGCCTCGCCCGGGGCACGCTCCAGCGCGTGCAGACCAGCGGCAACCGATGCAGATCGTGTCTCGCCACCTGGAACAACGGCAACAACGGCGCTCGGGACCCACGGAAGTGCGGCGTACGTGGCAACACGATCGTGCGCGGTGACCACGACAATGCGCCGAACGCCAGCGGTGGCCGCGAACGACTCCAGCGACCAGCGCAGCGCAGGCTTCCCTGCGATGGGGATAAGTGACTTGTCGACGCCACCCATACGGAGGCCGGAACCCGCCGCAACCACGATGACGTCAAACGTTGGGCCGCTACTCACCGAGCGCCTCGGTGATCGCTTCACGTAAGGTGCGCACGGCGATGGCCTTTATCCCCTCGGGCATCGGCTCGCTCGCGGCGCCACGTCGCGGGGCAGGAACAATCGCCGTCGTGAAACCGTGACGCGCCGCTTCGCGCAGGCGGCGGGCAAGCCCAGATACCGGACGTAGCTCACCGAGCAGTCCGACCTCACCGACAGCGACGATCGCGCGACTGATTGGGCGGTCGCTCTGCGATGAGGCGAGTGCGAGGGCGAGCGGTAGATCGAGGGCGGGCTCGTCAAGAACTATGCCGCCGACCAGGTTGGCGTAGATATCGCGGTCGCTCAACGCAATCCCGGCGCGACGCGCGAGCACAGCACACAAGAGAGAGAGGCGCGCGGTATCGAGCCCGCGACCGGTGCGGCGTGGTGTGCCGAATGCCGTGCCAGCAACAAGCGCCTGCACCTCAACCAACATCGGGCGACTCCCCTCCAGGAGTGGGGCGACGACCGCCCCCGGCGCACGCTCATCGCGATCATCAATAAAGGCGCGCCCTGGGTCATCAATACCGGCGAGGCCCTTCTCGCCCATCTCAAGCAGACCGAGCTCATCGGTAGAGCCGAAGCGATTCTTTGCGGCACGCAGGGTGCGCAGGGTGCCGTGACGGTCGCCATCAAGCATGATCACCGCGTCAACAAGATGTTCGAGCGTCTTTGGCCCGGCGATGCTCCCCTCTTTCGTGACGTGGCCGACAAGGATCACTGCGGCTCCGGTTGCCCGTGCAACGCTGGCGAGTACCTCCGCGCTACCGCGCACCTGGCCAACACTTCCTGCTGGCCCCTCGAGCTCGGCGAGCGTTGCCGTTTGGATGGAGTCAACGATCAGCAGTGTCGGGCGGTCGCGATGCGCCGCCTCGGCGATTGCGCCGACTTCGCTCTCAGCAAGAATCTCTACGGTGTCGGCTGCAACGGTCGCCATGAGGCCGAGCCGTTCGGCGCGATCGGCAATCTGCGCCGCCGACTCTTCGCCCGACGCATAGAGGACGCGTCCGCCGGCGAGTGCGATCCCCGCAGCGGCCTGCAGCAAGAGCGTGCTCTTGCCGATCCCCGGTTCGCCGCCGAGCAAGATGATCGAGCCAGGCACAGCGCCACCACCGAGGACGCGATCAAGCTCTGGGACGCCGAGTGGGAGGCGTGGCGCGCGATCAGCGCTGGCCGCTCGAAGTGGCTGTGGCTGCACGGGGGCGGCAGCGGTTCGACCACCAGCCGCACGAACGCGCGCGGAGGGTCGATCTCGCACCGTCTCCACGAGGGAGTTCCAGGAGTCGCAGCTGCGGCAGGGGTTCTCGAGCGCGGGCGCCTCAAAGGCGCAGGTCTGGCAGAGCCAGACGCTCTTACTCTTCGCCATGCGGCGAACGCGCTAGTCGACTGCGCCGACCGGCTCAGCCGGCACAGCGGCGGGCGAAGCTACCCCCTCTTCGCGAATCATCACCGCGATCGCACCGTCGACGAGATCCACCACATACGATGCGCCGATTGGATCTGCCCCTTGCAGCAGGCGCTCGGCGAGCGGATCTTCGATGAGCGACTGGATCGTGCGGCGCAGCGGGCGCGCGCCATACGAGACGTCGTACCCAACCTTGATGAGGTGATCCTTTGCCGCGTCGGTAATCATGAGGTCGTGTCCCTGCGTGCGCAGCTGCGCCACCACGCGCTTCACGAGCAGGTCAACGATGCGGCGCATCTCCTCTTGGTTGAGCGGGCGGAAGACGATGCGGGAATCGACGCGATTGAGGAACTCTGGGCGGAACGCCTTCTTCAGCTCCTCATCGACCTTCTCGCTAATCAACGTGTACTCGTCGGCGGCGCGGGCCGCCTCGCCCTCGCCGCGCGAGCGGAAGCCGAGCGACGATGGAGTCTGAATCTGTCGAGCGCCAAGGTTTGAGGTCATGATCAAGATGACGTTGCGGAAGTCGACGCGGCGCCCCTTCGCATCGGTGAGCTGCCCGTCCTCCAGGATCTGAAGCAAGATGTTGAAGACCTCGCTGTGCGCCTTCTCGATCTCATCAAGAAGCACGACGGAGTACGGGCGACGTCGAATTGCCTCAGTGAGCTGCCCGCCATCGTCAAAGCCCACGTAGCCAGGAGGGGCGCCAACGAGTCGGCTCGTGTTGTGGCGCTCCATGAATTCGCTCATGTCGATCTTGACCAGCGCATCTTCGGTGCCAAACATGAATTCGGCGAGCGCCTTCGCAAGTTCGGTCTTTCCGACGCCAGTTGGCCCAAGGAAGAGGAAGCTGCCGATCGGGCGCTTCGGATCCTTCAGCCCAGCACGGGCGCGTCGCACGGCGCGGCTCAGCGTTGTGATCGCCTGCTCCTGCCCTACGACACGAGCGCCCAGCATCTCCTCCATCTTCAGGAGTCGTACAGTTTCGGCTTCAGCCAAGCGCATCACTGGGATGCCGGTCCACATAGAGACGACAGCGGCGACCTCCTCTTCGGTCACAACCGGGCGCGTGTCTTCGCGCGACTCAGGTGCAGCTGGGGCGGCAATCGCAAGTGGCGCATCAGGCGCGACCGCAGGCGCGGCGGCGGGTGCCGTCGATCCTGGTGCTGGCGGAAGGTTCAGGCTCAAGCGCCAGGCGCGATCGAGCTCTTCAATGCGGCTCTTGAGTCCTTCGCCCTGGTTGCGCAGTGAGAGCGCGCGATCAAAGGCGCCGGCGGCTTCGGCGTCGCGCTGATCTCGCTCTACGGCGTCCGCCTCACGGCGCGCCGAACGCAAGTCTGCAGGTGGCGACGAGTGTCGCAACATCACGCGGCTCGAGGCTTCATCAATCACATCAATCGCCTTATCTGGCAGCTGTCGATCGCTGATGTAGCGAACGGAGAGCTCCACGGCCGAGGCGAGCGCCTCGTCAGAGATGCGAACCTTATGGTGCGCCTCGTAGCGCGGGCGTAGTCCCTTCAGAATTTCAATTGTCTCATCGGCCGAAGGTTCGGCCACCAACACCTGTGCGAAGCGTCGCTCGAGCGCTGGGTCCTTCTCAATGTGCTTGCGATACTCATCAAGGGTGGTTGCACCGATGCACTGGATCTCGCCGCGGGCGAGTGGCGGCTTCAAGATGTTTGCCGCATCGATTGCGCCTTCGGCGGCGCCCGCGCCGACCAGCGTGTGCAACTCGTCAACGAAGAGGATCGCGTCGCGCGAGGCGCGCAGCTCTTCGAGCACCTTCTTCAGTCGCTCCTCGAACTCGCCGCGGTACTTTGTGCCAGCAACGAGTGAGCCCATATCAAGGGTGACGACGCGCTTGTCGAGCAGCGGCGCAGGAACATCGCCCTTAACAATGCGCTGGGCGAGCCCCTCGGCGATCGCCGTCTTGCCGACGCCCGGTTCGCCGATGAGTGCTGGGTTGTTCTTGGTGCGGCGTGCCAGCACCTGAATGACGCGCTCAATCTCGCGCTCGCGCCCGATGACCGGATCGAGGCGACCGGAGCGGGCCGCTTCGGTGAGGTCGATGCCGAGGGCGTCGAGGGTTGGGGTCTTTGAGCCGCTGCGGCGCTCGGTTGGTTGGGCGGTCGGCGTCGATGACTGGCTGAGGACGCGCACCACCTCGTGGCGCACCTTCTCGAGGCTCACCCCGAGCGACTCCAGCACGCCGGAGGCAATTCCGCCCTCTTCGCGGACGAGGCCGAGCAGGAGGTGCTCAGTGCCGATGTAGTTGTGGCCCAAGCGTCGTGCCTCATCAATGGCGAGCTCGATCACCTTCTTGGCACGTGGCGTGAGGCCGATCTCGCCAACGACGGGACGTTCGCCACGTCCGATGATGAACTCAACCGCTTGGCGGACCTTGGCCAGCTCAACGTTGAGGTTCTCGAGGACCTTCGCCGCAACGCCCTCGCCCTCGCGGACAAGGCCGAGCAGCAGGTGCTCTGTGCCGATGTAGTTGTGGTTGAAGCGCTGCGCCTCGTCTTGGGCGAGCGTCAGCACCTTGCGGGCGCGATCCGTGAAGCGATCGAAGCGGTCAGCCGTGGCCATGCGCTCCTCCGATCCCCGCTCCCAGGCGTTTGTCGCCGGATACCTTCGCGGATAGGAAGTCTACCACTCCGCTCCGGCGCTTCACGAGGGGGCCCAACGCCCCCGCGGGGCTAGGCCTGATCGGCGGGTGCCTCTGGGGCGACCTCGGCAGGGGTCTCTGCGGCAACCTCGGCGGGAGTCTCTACGGCAACCTCGGCAGCGGCCTCTGGGGCGGCTTCGGCGAGGGCCTCTTCAATGGCCTCCGACGCGCTCTCGCCGTCATCGGCCCTCTTTGGGGCACGCTTCTTCTTCGTCTCGCCGTCGCTTCCAGCAGCGTCGTCGGCCGTCTCGGCGATCTTCTCGCGGATGCCGGCAAAGGCTGCCGCGAGCGTGGTGTCAATGCCACCCTCTGGCTCCTGTACGGCGTCATCCATGGAGAAACTTCGCTCTGGTCGAGCGCGGCGCGTCTCACGCTTCGGCTCGGCGGCCGGCGTTTCACGCACTGGAGCCTCTTCAGCCTGCTTGAGGCTGAGGCCGAGGCGGTGACGTTCTGAGTCGAGGCTGATCACCTTGAGCTTCAGCGTCTGCTCGTCCTTCACCACGTCGCCCGGATGGGTGACGCGATTGTGTGAGAGCTCGCTGATATGGATGAGCCCCTCGAGTCCGTCGCGCACGCGCACGAAGGCACCGAAGTTCACCAGCTTGGTGATAGTTCCCTCAACGAAATCGCCAATCTTGATGTCGGCAATTGCGGCGTTCCATGGGTCTGGCTGCAACTTGCGGATCGAGAGGCTGATGCGCCCGCGCTCCGTGTTGATGTCGATGACTTCGGCATCAACCGAATCGCCAACGTTGTAGCCGGCCTCTGGGTTTGCGACCTTCGACCAGCTGATCTCACTCTTGTGAATGAGCCCGTCGATGCCGCCGAGGTCAACGAAGAGTCCGAATGGTGCAATCGAGCGCACCACACCGGCAACACGCTGGCCAACCGAAAGGGTGCTGAAGAGTTCGTCGCGCTTACCGCGGCGCTCCTCATAGTGCGCAACCTTCTCAGAGAGGATCAGGCGGTTCCCCTTGCGGTTCACCTCCAAGATCTTCATGCGCAGCTTGCGGCCAACGTACGGCTCCAGCTTTTCGGCGATCTCCTGGATGGCGTCACGCGGTGCGTCGCCAGCTGGGCGGCGCGGGAAGTCGACGATCTGGCTGATCGGCACGAAGCCGCGAATGCCACAGTCAACAATGAGTCCGCCCTTGTTGTGGTCGATGACGGCGGCCTCAATGATGGTGCCTGCGTCGAGCTGCTCCTGCATCGTGCGCCACTTGCGCTCCATGCCGGCGCGGCGGATTGAGAGCACAACGTGCCCATCTTCCGACTCTGGCTGCATGACGTAGACGAGTACGGTGTCGCCGACGGTGAGGGCTGGGCCCTCTTCGCCATTGCGGCCGTGAAGTTCGCGGCTCGAAACAACACCTTCGCTCTTCGCGCCAATGTCAACGAGCACTTCGTCCTTGTCGACGCGCACAACGATGCCGTCGAGGACATCGCCCTGCTTCAAATTCTTAATTGGCATCCCTGCGCCGGCGAGCAACTCTTCCATGGTGGTTGGCTCAGGGCCGGTCCACACACGTGGCGTTGGTGCAGCGGCTGGCGCGGCAACTGGGGCCTCGGTGGCTACTGGGGCCGACTCGGCAGGTGCGGCATCGATATGGTCGACCTCAGGGGTCTCCAACGAATCTGCTGCCTTCACCTTGACGCTCTTCGGCTTTGCAGGGGCTTTCGCCTTGCGGACTGGAGCAACTGCTCCAGCATCGGCACCCGCCTCAATATCGGCGGCGCCAAGGGTAAGTTCTTCGTTCAAGTTTGTAGTTCTCCTTACGACGTATTCGCGCTCAGGAGGTGACGCCGCCAGCAGAAGCAGGTGGCGCAATCTCGCGATCGCGTTCGGCGAGCCTACCACAGCCCCCCGCACTCGACTTGGCGCCTATGGGAGCTTGAGCACCTGCCCGGGCGAGATCGTATAGGCCGGCCCCACGATGTTATTGAGGGCGGCGATCTCCTTATAGCCCTCTGGGCCCAACCCGAGCGACATCGCGATGTCATAGAGCGTGTCACCCGACCGCACCAGATACGTCTTTGGCGCCGCGGCACTCGCCGAAGGGGATGGCGAAGGGGATGGGCTCGGCGACTCGCTCGGTGATGGGCTCGGGGAGGGCGACTCGCTTGGGCTCGCCGTTGGGGTGGCCTCAACCGAGGGGGTCGGCGTGGTCTCGCTTGGCGTCGTGATTGAGCCAATGATGGAGGTCAGGATTGGGCCGACAACGCCAGCCACGGGGCCGCTCGCGACGGTGATGACTCCGGCGAGCACGACGACGAGGAGCGCGCGAAGCCACGGCGAACCGTTCGAGGGGCGCGGCAGTGCGGCGTTGGTGATGACCGCAGCGTCGCCAATCGGCTGACGAGGGGCGAGGCTTGGGGCGAGGGCGCCGAGCTGCGCTTCACGCGCCTGGCGAATCTGGCAGGCGCCGCCGACGATGCAGCGCTCAGCGCGAGTAGCCTTGGCCAACTCGGGGCGCGCGGGTTCAGCGCCGCAGCGGCTGAGGGTGCGGGATGGCGTAAGGGTGATCGCTCCGCTTGGGTCGAGGAGCCAGGGGCAGGGAGTTGCGTTCACAGGTTCCACGCTCGCAGGATACCCGACGAAACCCCCCAGGATGCCAAAGAGCCCGGCGACGTCCTATTTTGCCGAGGAGCTGCCCCCTCAGTATTTTCGGCGCTGGAGAGCTTGACTTCCGTGTTCGGGATGGGAACGGGTATGGCCTCTCCGCAAATGTCACCGGGCTCCGCTTGGCGAAGTCCGAATCCATGACTGAAAACATCGAGAAGTTATCTGTTTCATCGGGGGTGTATCCAAAACGACCACGGGCGCCGAAGAGGCGTCGTGGAGGTCAAGCCCTCGACCGTTAGTAGCGCTTTGCTGCAGCCATCACTGGCCTTCCACATGCGCCCTATCAAACAGGTAGTCTCCCTGCGGTCTTACCCGGTTAACCCGGTGGGGAACCTCATCTTAGGGCGAGCTTCGCGCTTATATGCTTTCAGCGCTTATCCCTGCCGAGCTTAGCTACCCTGCGATGCCCTTGGAAGGACAACAGGCACACCATAGGCTCGTCCACTCCGGTCCTCTCGTACTAGGAGCAGCTCCCTTCAAGTTCCCTTCGCGCACGCTGGATAGAGACCGAACTGTCTCACGACGTTCTGAACCCAGCTCACGTACCGCTTTAATTGGCGAACAGCCAAACCCTTGGGACGTACTTCCGCCCCAGGATGCGACGAGCCGACATCGAGGTGCCAAACGGTGCCGTCGATATGAACTCTTGGGCACCATCAGCCTGTTATCCCCGGGGTAGCTTTTATCCGTTGAGTGATAACCCTTCCACTCGGAGTTATCAGATCACTAAGCCCTGCTTTCGCACCTGCTCGACTTGTAGGTCTCGCAGTCAAGCCCTCTTATGCCTTTGCACTCTATGGCTGATTTCCATCCAGCCTGAGAGGACCTTTGGGCGCCTCCGTTACTCTTTAGGAGGCGACCGCCCCAGTCAAACTACCCGCCTGACACTGTTCCCCGGCCGGATAACGGCACGGGGTTAGAAACGAAACACAACAAGGGTGGTATTTCAACGACGGCTCCACCGAGGCTAGCGCCCCAGTTTCAAAGCCTCCCACCTATCCTACACAGGTCGAGCCTCAATTCAATATCAGGGTGTAGTAAAGCTCCACGGGGTCTTTTTGCCCCAGCGCGCGTAACCAGCATCTTCACTGGTATTTCAATTTCGCCGGATCCCTCGTTGAGACAGTGCCCAGATCGTTACGCCATTCGTGCGGGTCGGAACTTACCCGACAAGGAATTTCGCTACCTTAGGACTGTTATAGTTACAGCCGCCGTTCACTGGGGCTTCGATTCAGAGCTTGCACCCCTCCTCTTAACCTTCCAGCACTGGGCAGGCGTCAGCCCCCATACGTCAGCTTGCGCTTTAGCGGAGACCTGTGTTTTTGCTAAACAGTCGCCTGGGCCATTTCACTGCGGCTCTCACATACAGCAAGCTGCATATGAGAGCGCCCCTTCTCCCGAAGTTACGGGGCTATTTTGCCGAGTTCCTTAACGAGGGTTCTCCCGATCACCTTGGTATTCTCTACCCGGCCACCTGTGTCGGTTTGCGGTACGGTCACCTAGGACCTCGCTAGACACTTTTCTTGGAGGCTTGGCTTGCTCGAGTCAGGGCTTACACCCCTTCCCATCACTTTTCAGAGTTGAATGCGGGACCGGATTTACCTAGTCCCACCCCCTACGAGCTTGGACGTGCATTCCATAGCACGCTCGAACTACCAGACCCCGTCATGCCCTTGCTCCCATCGAACTCCGGCTCGGAGTACCCCCTGACTTGCGTCAGAGAGCCACCCTCCGCCTCGGCCCGACGACACCTTGCGGTGCAAACGGTCTTTGGTGGTTCTGGAATATCAACCAGATGTCCATCGTCTACGGCGTTCGCCCTCGACTTAGGACCGACTAACCCTGAGAGGACGAGCCTTGCTCAGGAAACCTTGGCCATACGGTGTGTGAGATTCCCACTCACATTTCGCTACTCATGCCGACATTCGCACTTCCGCACGCTCCAGCAGTCCTTCCGGTCTGCCTTCACTGCGAGCGGAACGCTCCCCTACCAATCGACGGCCAGTAAACTGGGCGTCGATTTCGCAACTTCGGTACAACGCTTGAGCCCCGTTGAATTTTCCGCGCGGGATCACTTGACCAGTGAGCTGTTACGCTTTCTTTAAATGATGGCTGCTTCTAAGCCAACATCCTGGTTGTTTGTGCGTTCCCACATCGTTCACCACTTAGCGTTGATTTAGGGACCTTAGTTGGCGATCTGGACTGTTTTCCTTGGGACCACGAAGCTTAGCCCTCGTAGTCTGACTCCCGGGCTCTTGAATCACGGAATTCGCAGTTTGGTTGGGTTTGGTAAGCGGGAAGCCCCCTAGCCCATCCAGTGCTCTACCTCCATGATTGAACGCCCGAGGCTAGCCCTAAAGCTATTTCGGGGAGAACCAGCTATCTCCGGGTTCGATTGGAATTTCTCCGCTATCCACAGCTCATCCGAGAATTTTTCAACATTCACCAGTTCGGTCCTCCACGAGGTATTACCCTCGCTTCAACCTGGCCATGGATAGGTCACCCGGTTTCGGGTCTACGCCATGCGACTCAACGCCCTATTGAGACTCGCTTTCGCTACGGCTCCGTCCTTCTCGGACTTAACCTCGCCACATAGCAGTAACTCGTCGGCTCATTCTTCAAAAGGCACGCCATCACGCACACCATTGCTGGTATCGCGCTCTGACTGCTTGTAAGCACTCAGTTTCAGGTTCTATTTCACTCCCCTTGCGGGGTTCTTTTCGCCTTTCCCTCACGGTACTAGTTCACTATCGGTCGCCAAGAGTATTTAGCCTTAGAGGGTGGTCCCCCTAGTTTCACGCATGAGAGACCTTCCACGCGCTACTCAGGTGGTCGATCACGAAGTCCGATCGCTTTAAGCTACGGGGCTCTCACCCTCTGTGGCCTGCCTTTCCAAGCAGGTTCGCATAACGATCGGATTTTTGACTTCGCCTGGACCCGGGAGGGCCCAGAAATCGACTCCTACAACACCGGGATAGCAACGGCTCCCGCCTATCACGCTACCGCGGTTTGGGCTACTCCCTTTTCGCTCGCCACTACTCAGGGAATATGTTTCTTCTCTTCCAGCTACTTAGATGTTTCAGTTCGCTGGCTTACCTTCCGACGGCCTATGTATTCAGCCATCGATGACTGGGCATTACCCCAGCCGGGTTTCCCCATTCGGACATCCTCGGATCAAAGTCTGCTCGCGACTCCCCGAGGCTTTTCGCAGCCTGCCACGTCCTTCATCGGCTCTTGGCGCCAAGGCATCCACTTAGTGCTCTTAGTAGCTTGACCCACCAACGACGACTCTTCGCCGCTCGTGGATCGTTTCGGGATACACCTTGACAATTTCACTTGTTTCATCCGACGAAACATTTACTTTTCGATGTTCTCAGTCATGTATTCGGCTGTTAAAGGTGCGCCTTGCGGCGCTGCGGCCTTTGCCGCCCAGCTGATCGCTGGTCGCTGGCCTTCCGAAGAAGGACAGTGATCAGTGATGTGCCGGTGGTGACGGTTGGTGGAGACGAGGAGTCTCGAACTCCTGACCTCCTGCTTGCAAAGCAGGCGCTCTACCAACTGAGCTACGTCCCCAGTGATGGTGGTGGGCGTTTCTGGACTCGAACCAGAGACCTCTGCCTTATCAGGGCAGTGCTCTAACCAACTGAGCTAAACGCCCCCCGTGGGACCGCTCCTGCCTACGCAGGGTTGCGGCACCGGACAGCTAAAGAGTGGCAGGAACACGAACAACCGAGAATCCACCAGGGATTCGGTTTGCTTGTTGAGCCATGTTCGTCTCGATCTCTTGCGAGGCCGCTGAGCCCGCCCAACTTGGAGGCTCAGAACGACGACATGTTTAACCTGGGATTTCTTTTTGTGTTCGAACCACCGCTGGCTCAAACAGAAACTCCCTAGAAAGGAGGTGATCCAGCCCCACCTTCCGGTAGGGCTACCTTGTTACGACTTAGTCCCAATCACCGACCCTACCTTCGACAGCTGCCCCCTTACGGTTGGCGCACTGGCTTCGGGTATTGCCGACTTTCGTGACTTGACGGGCGGTGTGTACAAGCCCCGGGAACATATTCACCGCTGTGTGCTGACCAGCGGTTACTAGCAACTCCGGCTTCATGCAGGCGAGTTGCAGCCTGCAATTCGAACTGAGACCGGCTTTAAGGGATTCGCTCCGCCTCGCGGCTTCGCAAGCCCGTTGTACCGGCCATTGTAGCGTGGGTGTAGCCCAAGACATAAGGGCCATGCTGACTTGACGTCATCCCCGCCTTCCTCCGAGTTTGTCTCGGCAGTATCGTGTGAGTGATACAACACACGACAGGGGTTGCGCTCGTTGCGGGACTTAACCCAACATCTCACGACACGAGCTGACGACAGCCATGCAACACCTGTGCACGCGTCCCTTTCGGGAAAGCGACGTTTCCGCCGCGGTCATGTGCATGTCAAGCCTTGGTAAGGTTCTTCGCGTATCATCGAATTAAACCCCACGCTCCGCTGCTTGTGCGGGGCCCCGTCAATTCCTTTGAGTTTTAGCCTTGCGGCCGTACTCCCCAGGCGGGATACTTAATGCGTTAGCTGCGGCACCGGAGGGGTTAAAACCTCCAACACCTAGTATCCATCGTTTACAGCTAGGACTACCAGGATATCTAATCCTGTTTGCTCCCCTAGCTTTCGCGCCTCAGCGTCAAGATTGGACCAGGAAGTCGCCTTCGCCTCTGGTGTTCCTCCGAATATCTGCGCATTCCACCGCTACACTCGGAATTCCACTTCCCTCTTCCACCTTCAAGTGAACTGGTTTCGAAAGCTGTTCCCGAGTTGAGCCCGGGGCTTTCACTTTCGACTTCATTCACCGCCTGCGCGCGCTTTACGCCCAGTAAATCCGGACAACGCTTGCCACCTACGTATTACCGCGGCTGCTGGCACGTAGTTAGCCGTGGCTTATTCCTCGGGTACCGTCATTATCGTCCCCGAGAAAAGTGGTTTACGACCCGAAGGCCTTCATCCCACACGCGGTATTGCTGCGTCAGGGTTTCCCCCATTGCGCAAAATTCCCGACTGCTGCCTCCCGTAGGAGTCTGGGCCGTGTCTCAGTCCCAGTCTGGGTGATCGTCCTCTCAGACCACCTATCGATCGTCGCCTTGGTGAGCCATTACCTCACCAACTAGCTAATCGAACGCAGGCCCCGCCCATAGCGCATTGCTGCTTTGGAGACGCTAATGAAAGCGTCTCAACATGAGGTATTAGCTACCCTTTCGGGCAGTTATTCCTCACTACGGGGTAGGTCACCTACGCGTTACTCAGCCGTTCGCCACTAATTTCCGAGCAAGCCCGGAAACTCGTTCGACTTGCATGTCTAAGGCATACCGCCAGCGTTAGTCCTGAGCCAGGATCAAACTCTCCGAAACAACGTGTTGCCTTACGGCAGCACGTTAATTTTCCGAGGGTCTGCCCCGGCGAAAAAACGGTTGCTTTGTGTTACCTGCCACTCTTCAGCTGTTAAGGTGCCGCCGACTTTCGCCGACGCGGTCGCCACGGAGACCGTGGTGACTGTAAGCGCTGCTCTGCTCCACCCGTGATCGGGGCGGACGGTCGAGGATCTCTTCCACGAGCGACGCGAAGGGGGAGTCTACGCACCCTGCCGCTCCCCTGTCAAACGGGAGGCTCGTGCGGGGCCGTGCAGGGTGATTCGTGCTCACCACGCAGGGCTTGCGTGTTACAGCGGGCTCGACTCCACGAGGAGCAGCACGCCCGCTGCGGCGGCCAGGGAGGCGACGGCGAGGGTGGCCCCGGCGGCGGCGGGCTCCACGCTCGTGGCAACCGTATAGATAAGGAGGGCGACGAGGCCGGCGATGCCGACCTTCAGGAGGCGGAGGAGGAGCTCGACGATGAGGTGGCTCATGCCCCTACTCTACGCCCCGCCGCTCTTCGAGGCTGCGCAGGATTGTTACAGCGTCGGCGTACTGGAGGTCGGCCCCAAAGGGGAGACCGCGGGCCATGGAGGTAATGGAGGGGACCTTGGTGCCGAGGCGCTCCTGGAGGTAGAGAAGTGTTACATCGCCCTCGGGGGAGGGGTTCGTGGCGATGATCACCTCGCGTACCGGGCTCCCCTCGGCGGCGGCGGCGTCAACTCGCTCGAAGAGCTCCTTCATGCGGAGCTGGCCAGGGCCGATCCCCGACATGGGCGAGAGGGCGCCGTTGAGCACGTGATAGCGGCCGCGGAAGGCTCCGGTGCGCTCAATGGCGACCAGGTCGAGCGCCTCCTCGACCACGCAGAGGAGGCCCAGGTCACGGGAGGTGTCGCGGCAGATGCGGCAGAGCTCCTCGTCAGAGACGTGGCCGCAGATGGCACAGGGTCGGGTGTTCGCCCGCATCGCGCTGATCGCCCCAGCAAGGGCGAGCGCCTCAGGCTCGGGGGTGCGCAGCAGGTGGAAGGCGAGCCGCTCGGCGGTGCGGGGGCCGACCCCTGGGAGTCGGGAGAGGGCCTCGATGAGCCGCTCGACGGAGCTCGGCAGCGCTGCGCCGCTGCTCACTCCTTCCAGACCTCGCGAAGGGCCGTGTCGGCGTCAAGCTCACCGAACTGAATGACGATCTTGCGCCCGTAGGCCTTATCGGCCAGCGCCTCGATGCGCTCACGCTTCGCCTCGGCGCGCTGGCGCAGGAAGCTCTTCGTGGGCGGATAGCTGAGCACGAGGGTGTCGCCGTTGAGCGTGGGTCGGGCGTCGGCAAGGAGCGGCTTCGTGGCTGGGTCGGCGCTGGCGAGCATGGCGCCCCACTCCCCTGTTGCCGGCGGGGCGGGAGGGGTTACAGGGGCGGAGGCTGGCGCGGGGGTGGCGGCACGCGGTGCCGATGGGGCTGAGGTGCTTGTGGCGGCAGAGGCGGGTGCCGCAACCCGGGCGGGTGCGGGGGCGGGCGCGGTGACCGGTAGCGCGAGGGCGGTGCCGCCGCCGAGGAGGAGGAGCTCAAGACCGAGGCGCAGGTCGGCATCGCCACGGCCGGTTTCGACGCGGCGCAGGGCGTTAGCCAGGCCGAGGAGTGCTTCGCGCGTGCGGCCGGCGAGGCCGATGGTGGCGCCACCACCGTCGGAGAGGTCGAGGCCAGCCGGGAGCTTGGCGGCGTCGCCAGGCACGGTGCCGCCTCCAGCGAGGGCGGCGTGCAGGCCGCGGCGCACGAGGTCGGTCAGGCGGTCGGCAATGATGCGGGGATCGCGACCGCGCACCTCGAACTCGGCGAGGATGGCGAGGCCGGCTGGCGCGTCGGCGTCGAGGATGGCGCAGGCGAGGCGCTCAATGCGGTCGGCGCCCGGGAGGCCGAGGAGCTCTTCGACGTCGGCCGCCTTAAGCGGGTCCACCCCTGACGAGAGGAGCTGGTCGAGCATCGATTCGGCGTCGCGCATGCCGCCGTCGGCGAGGCGAGCCAGGAGCTCAATGGCGGCCGGCTCAGCGACCCGCTTCTCAGCCGCGAGGATGGCTTCGAGCTTGGCGGCGATCTCGGCGCGGGCGATCGGGCGGAAGTCGAAGCGCTGCAGGCGCGAGAGGACGGCCGGTCGGATCTTGGATGGATCGGTGGTGCAGAAGATGAAGACGATCCCTGGTGGTGGCTCCTCGAGCCACTTCAGCAGGGCGTCCCAGGCGTCGTTGGTGAAGCGGTGTACCTCATCGAGGATCAGGACCTTGCGCTTCAGGTCGGTTGGCGGGTTGGTGATGAGCGGGATCAGGTCCTCGCGCACGTCGTCGATGCGGTTCGAGGTGGCGGCGTTGGATTCCACGACGTCGAAGGTGGCGCCCGCAGTAATGGCGACGCAGGAGCGACAGGTGCTGCAGGGTTCGCCCTCGGTTGGGGCGAGGCAGTTCAGCGCCTTGGCGACGATGCGGGCGGTCGAGGTCTTGCCCGTGCCGCGAGGGCCAACGAAGAGGAGTCCGTGGCCGAGTCGGCCGTCGGCGACGGCGCGGCGGAGCGTCTTGGCGATCGGATCTTGACCGCGCAGCTCACCGAAGGTTGTAGCGCGGTAGCGGCGATAGATTGCCAGCTGCTCCGTCATGCTCCTCTCCCCTCCTTATATGTACCTAGTCTCGGCAATCGCTGAGTGCCGCCGGCCGAGCCATCCGCTGCGCCCGCCGCGATCCGTTTAGCGCTGCTTCCTTCCGGATCTGACGCGGTTCACAGAGCGTCGTCGCGCGGAGTCCGACCGACGGCAGGGCGATCATAGACGACCCGCCGCACTCCGATCGCGCAACGGTCACCCCCACCGCGGGTCAGACGAGGCACCCTACGCGTAACGCCCATTCGGGCGATCGAGAGCGGATTGGAGCGCGATCATGGGGCACACCGTTGACCTTCACGCCTATGGCGTTACAGCGGAGCGCGGCTTCCTCCCCTTCGCCGACCCTAGCACCGCCATCCCACTCGCCAATGCGGAGTGGCACGAGACGGCGCGCAATCTGCCGAGCCTAATTCCGACCGGTCGCATTCGCGAGATCATCGAAGCGCTCCCACCATTCCGCGCCGATCTTCTTAATAGTGAGGAGGATCTCGAGGCGGCGATGCGCACCCTCAGCTACCTGGGGCAGGCGTACGTATGGGGTCAGCCGGAGGCGCCGGCCGCGCTTCCCGCCGGGCTCGCAGTGCCGTGGCATGAGGTTGCCGCGGCGATCGGCCGCGAACCGATCCTCTCGTACGCCAGCTACGCGCTCTGGAATTGGCGCCGCATTGATGAAGATGGCCCGATCGCCCTCGGCAATATCGCACTGCTGCAGCACTTCTTGGGTGGGCTCGATGAGGCCTGGTTCATTCTGATTCACGTCGACATTGAGCGACGTGCAGGCGCGGCACTCGCCGCAGGTGCACGCGCGCAAACGGCGATCTCAGCGGGCGACGATGCCAGCGCCACCGTTGCGTTAAGCGACCTTGGCGATGCACTCGACGGAATCCTGTCAACCATGCAGCGCATGCCTGAGTCGTGCGATCCGTATGTGTACTACCACCGCGTGCGTCCGTACATCTTCGGCTGGCACAACAATCCCGCCCTGCCAGGTGGCCTGGTCTACGAGGGGGTCACCGCCTATGCGGGAAAGCCACAGTCGTTCCGCGGCGAGACCGGTGCGCAAAGCACCATCGTGCCCTGCCTCGATGCCGTGCTCGGTGTGGAGCATGCCCCCGATGAGTTGCGCACCTACCTCATGCAGATGCGTCGCTATATGCCAACCAAGCATGTCGGACTGCTCGAGGCGTTCGAGGCAGGCCCAACCGCGCTCAGCCGCGTCGTGGCACTCGGCAAGAACGCGCCAGCAGGGCTCGTTGCGGCGCGCAATCGCGCCGTCGATGTGCTCCGCGCCTTCCGCGCGCTGCATCTTGAGTACGCCGCGACGTACATCAATCGCCAGGCGGCGGCGGCAACGGGGAACCCAACGGATGTTGGCACGGGCGGCACGCCGTTCATGAAGTATTTGAAGAAGCACCGTGACGAGACGGAGTCTTCGCTCACCAAAAGCTAAGGCTTAGCGGCCGACGAGACTCCGCAACACGAAGCGTAGGTTTGCTGGCCTCTCCGCCATGCGACGGAGGGAGTACGCCCACCAGTCAGGGCCGTACGGCGTATAGATGCGCACGCGCCAACCGTTCGCGACGAGTCGCTCGGCAAGGTCAGAGCGCACGCCGTAGAGCAACTGGATCTCGCCGCGCGTCTGCGCGGCTGCGCCAAGCTTGGAGATGATGCAGTCATCATGCGTGCCGAAGGCAATCGGCAGGTTCGTAGAAATGAGCCGCTCGGCAAGGGCCAGGTATGCCGCATTCACCGCCTCAATATCGCCAACGCCTTCGGCGCCAGGATCGTACGCGCCTTTCACGAGTCGCACGGGGATGCCTGCAGCGATGAGGCGCTCAAGGTCTGCACCCGAGCGCTGCAGGTTCGCCTGCACCACGGCACCGACGGGTCGACCGGCGGCGCGTGCGGCGGCAACGATCTCGTGCATTTGATCGAGGCTGTTTGGGTATTCCGCATCAACGCGCACAAAGCCGTTCACACCCTGGGCCGTCGCCAAGATGCGGTCGAGCCGCGCTGCAGCGACAGCGTTCCCCTCGGCGAGGCCGATGGCGGTGAGCTTGACGCTGACGTTCGGCTCAAGGCCGGCTGCGGCTTGTGCGGTGAGGAGCGAACTCGCATCAGCGGCATACGCATCTGCAGCAGCGCCCGAGGAGGCCTCGCCGAGTCGGTCGAGGGTGACGGTGAAGCCGCGGCGCTTCAGATCGAGTGCGACCTCAACGGCAACGGGGATGGTGTCGCCCGCAACGAAGCGGCGAACGGCGCGATGGCCCCACGCGGTGCGCTGCACGAGTGCACCGAGCCCAGATGCACGGCTCAGTCGCAACAGTACAGGGCGGCTAACCGAAGTGAAGAGGTTCACGGCTTCACCGTGGGCGGGAGGTGAGCAAGGATAAAATCGAGCGTCTTCTCGGCGGCCTTCCGTTGGTTCTCTCGCCGCTCCCACCCGTGCCCCTCATCATCAAACCAGACCACCTCATGGAACTTCCCCTCAATCTCTAGCTGTCGGGCCATGATCTCCGTCATGCGCGGAACGACGCGCTTATCTTTACGACCGTGCAGCATGAGCAGCGGTGCTTGAATCTTCTCGGTGGCGAAAATGGGAGAGGCGCGGCGGTAGAGCGGCGCCTTGCTCGGCTCATCTGGTCGCCCCATCTGTCGCTCAACATCGAGTCGACCGGGGCGGTCGCCGAGTCGATAAGAGACCGCGAGGTCTGAGTCGCCGTAGCGATCAATCCCGACCGACCAGAGCGCCGGCTCATCAACTAACGCGCAGAGCGTCAAATAGCCGCCATATGAGCCACCGATGACGCCAAAGCGGCTGTCGCTCCACGGCTGCTCTGCCGCCCACCGGGCACCATCGACAAGGTCATGAACGTCCCCATGGCCCCACTCATCGTGCAGTGCATAGCGGAAGTCACGGCCGTACCCAGTTGATCCGCGGAAGTCAATCGTGAGGTACGCGTAACCCGCCTCAACGATCGAGCGCACCAGAGGATCCCAGCTGCGCAGGAACTGCCACGTTGGTCCTCCGTGACCATTCACCATCGTTGGCACACGTGATGAGGCAGATGCACCGCGCGGCAAGAAGAGGAGACCCTTCAGCGGCAACCCGTCGCGTGCGGTAAGGCTGACAACAATTGGCGCAGAGGGTGGTGCTGGCAAAACGAGTGGCGCAGAGTCCGTGATCCTGCGTGCTGCGCTGCGCAACGGGAGCAGCCAGATGTCCTCGGGTTCCGCCTCAGACTGCCCAGTGGCAATCAGCGCGGAGCTGTCAGGGAGCCACGAGAGTGCGGACCAGTTCCCAGAGAACGCGTCGAGGCGACGGCCGATTGGATCAACGCCGTCAGCGATCTGACGCACCTGAATGGAGCAGCCGCCTGGCTCGTAGCGAAGAAATGCCACCAGCGAGCCGTCTGGCGATGGCACCGGGAGCTCGTCGGGTGCGTTGCTGGCGAGGACGTCGTCCGCGTCAACTGGGTCAATCTCTCGACGCACACCGATGGTGCTGATGTGCACAACGTGGAAGTAACCGCCACGATCGTCCGCAGCAATGAGCCCATCCCCGTTCGGCATCCAACGCCCACCAGTCGCCCAACAATCAGCACCAGCTACAACGCGCTCGCTCCTATCACCACTGGTGCGACTGATCGTGAGCTGCACAAGGTTCCCGTTCTCTTCATTGCGGACGGCCTCCCAGACCACTTCCTCTCCACTCGGGTGCCAGTCGTAGGTGATCACATCAACGCCGCTCGGGGTGATCGCCTCTGGTAGTTGTGTCAGTGCTCTGCCTGCGACGGGCATGAGAAAGATCTGCCCCCAACCGCGTGAACGCGAGATAACGGCGATGCGCTCACCATCAGGACTCCAGCGCGGTTGCGAGAGACCCGCTGCATGTTCAACCACGAGGGTGTCCCCACCGCTCGGTCGAGC
Source organism: Chloroflexota bacterium (assembly GCA_009692905.1). Taxonomy (GTDB): domain Bacteria; phylum Chloroflexota; class Limnocylindria; order Limnocylindrales; family Limnocylindraceae; genus Limnocylindrus. Next base: position 16,698 of record SHYI01000001.1, on the reverse strand, counting down.
GATGCGAAGCGACGTGCCAGTGAGATAGGCAATAGAGCGGCCATCGGGGCTCCACGCGAGATCGGTGACCGGCTCAACGGTCCCAGTCAGCTGTTGGATTGGCCCCCCGCTCAATCGCCGGATCACGACCGAGTCGGTGCCGCCCCGCTCCTCTAGCCAGGCGATCCGCCGCCCGTCGGGCGAGATCCGAGGTGCGTGCGGCCGAGCGCGGGCAAAGGCGCGACTCACGAGCTCCCGGATCCCCTCCCGACGCGCAGTCTTCATCGTGACAGTTTACTCTCGCAACCCACCGCGCAGGAGGGATCGCATGGCGCGCATCAAGGGGGGCAGCACCCCCCAACCCCTCTATGCTCCGCGATCAAGTGGGGGTTGACGTTCGACGTCACCCGCGACGGACGGTAGATGGGGGTGTGGTGAAAGAGTTCCGACCTCAGGTGCGGCCAACCATCCAATGCTGGGAGAGCCGCTGAGTGAAAGCGCGGCGCTGGCTCCTGGGGCGGCTTGGCGGGGCGATCGCCACGATTCTGATGGTCTTACTTCTCAACTTTGTGCTCTTCCGCCTCATGCCTGGCTCGCCCGATCGAGCCTTGGCGCGCAATCCGCGTGTCTCCGCCGCGGCGATGGAGGCTGCGCGGGTGCGCTGGGGCCTCGACAAACCGATCTTCCCCGACCAGCTCATCGCCTACGTCGGCGCAACACTTAAGGGCGACTTCGGCTACTCCGTGAAATACGGTGGCCGAGAGGTGACCAGCGTCATCGGCGAAAAGATCGGACCAACCCTGCTCATCGTTGGCCTTGGCGAAATCATCGCCCTAGCGGCTGGGATCGCCCTCGGCGCATGGACAGGTTGGCGGCGTGGGAGGTTCGGCGATAGGGTCGGCACGCTAGGTGCGCTCATCCTCTACTCCATGCCGTATTTCTGGCTCGGCATGCTCCTGATTACGCTCTTCGCCACCACACTCGGATGGCTGCCTACCTCAGGGATCAGCACACCTGGTGGTCCGGGCGGCATTGAGGGGGCCATCGATCTCTTGCGTCACGCGGCGCTGCCGATCGCCACCATCGCACTGGGCCTCATCGGCCAGTACGCAATCCTCTTGCGATCTTCTGTCGCCGAATCGCTGCGCGAAGGTTACGTTCTCACAGCACGCGCGAAAGGACTCCGCGACGAGCGCATCTTGCGAGGTCACATCTTGCCGAATGCACTCCTCCCTACCGTGACCCTCGCCGCGCTGAATGCCGGCTATGTGATTGGCGGCGCACTCACCGTTGAGATCGTCTTCTCCTGGCCTGGGCTCGGCCTACTGACACAGGAGGCACTGCAGTCGCGCGACTATCCGATCCTTCAAGGAGTCTTCCTTCTCTTGTCAGTCAGCGTTGTGATGGCAAATCTTCTGGCTGATCTCCTCTACAGCAGGCTCGACCCTCGAGTGCGACATGGAGCAGCCCGATGAGTGCGAGTGCCAGCGTCAACTTGAGCACACGGATACGCAAGCGTGTAAGCGGCGGCAACCGCATCGCACTGCTACTCCTCCGCCGCTGGGACGCTCGCATCGCCATCATGATCGTCTCGCTGTTGACGCTCTCCGGAGTCGCGCCCGAGACTCTTGTTGGTCCACTGCAAACCGCCACAACTGCAACAGCCGACGCACTGCTCCCGCCGAGCGGTACCCATCTCTTTGGCACCGACGATCTCGGCCGAGATCTGCTTAACCTCACCGTTCACGGCGCCCGCATCAGCCTCGTCGTTGGGGCGCTCTCCGCGGCAATCACGCTCGTGATCGGTGGCGGCATCGGCATGATCGCTGGCTATCGCGGCGGTCGCGTTGATGCCCTTCTCATGCGTGTCGCCGATACGTTCCTAATCTTGCCCACGTTCGTTCTTGCGTTGATCCTTGCGCCGATCCTGCGCGAGCTGATCGGTGACCAGACTGAGATCTTTGGGATTCGCACCACGCTGCTCACCATTGTTGCGGTGATCGGCTTCACCAGTTGGTCCTCAACCGCACGCATCGTGCGGAGCCAAACGCTCTCCCTGCGCGAACGTACCTTCGTAGAGCGCGCCCGGCTGGTCGGCCTCTCTCCGATGCGGATCATCGCGCGGCACATCTTTCCGAATATTCGTACCGTGCTCGTGGCCAATGGGATCGTGGTGATCGCTGGATCAATCCTCACTGAATCTACCCTCAGCTTTATCGGTCTCGGCGATCCCTTCCAGCCCTCCTGGGGGACCATTCTCGGGAACGCGCAATCTGCCGCTGCGCCGAGCCTCGGAGCCTGGTGGTTCATTGCCGCACCCGGCTGCGCAATCCTGATCACGGTGGTCGCTTGCACAATCATTGGTAATGCGATCGACGAGCTCCTCGACCGCGATGTGCGGGTGCAACGATGAGCACGGCCGCGGGAGCCGATCACGTTCGCCAACTCCCCGCGGGGGCAGATGCCGCATCGCCGCTGCTCGAGATCAGCGGGTTGCGCGTCTCCTTCACACTGAGTGACGGGCGTCGCTTAACGGCAGTCGATGGGATCAACCTGTCTGTCGCTCCGAGCGAAGCGGTCGGACTTGCGGGCGAGTCAGGGTCAGGAAAGTCCACTGTGGTGGGGGCGATCATGGGGCTCCTGGCGCCGAACGGACGCATTGACGCGGGGAACATCCGCTACCGCGGCCTCGACCTCGTGGCAAAAGGGGCCCCCCTCCGTCGCACGCGATGGCGCGAGATTGCCGTGGTCTTTCAAGGGTCACTCGTTGCGCTCAACCCTGTGATCAAGGTTCGCGACCAGGTAGCGGAGGCGATTGAGCTCAGGCTTGGCGAGTCAGCCGAAGTGGCACAGGAGAAGGCGAAGCACCTGCTTCACGATGTTGGCATTCCAGAGAAGCGACTCAACGCCTACCCCCACCAGCTCTCCGGCGGGCAGCGACAGCGCGCCATGCTCGCAGTCGCCCTCTCGTGCTCCCCCGCCGTGCTGATCGGCGATGAGCCGACGACGGCGCTCGATGTGATCGTGCAGGCGCAGATCCTTGAGCTGCTCGACCGTATGCGCCAAGAGTACGGGCTCGGCCTCATCCTGATTACGCACGACCTCGCCGTTATCGCCGACATGTGCGATCGCGTTGCAATCATGTACGCCGGTCGCATTGTGGAATCTGGCAGCGTCAAAGAGATCTTCTCCGCCCCTCGCCACCCCTATACGCAAGCACTACTCGGCGCTGCACCAGACGCACGCGCCGGGCGCCGCACCATCAAGGTGCTGGAGGGGCATCCGCCCGACCTCTCCGCGCTACCACCTGGCTGCCACTTCGCGCCGCGCTGCCCACTCGCCGACGCGCGTTGCCGCGAGGAAGATCCACCAACCATTGAATACGCCGATCGAGTGACCCTCGCCTGCCACCGCTATTCGCTCGGTGACGGTAAGCCCCCGACACCGATTGACGCGCCGTATCCAACCTTGGAGCTCGGGAAGCGATGAGCGAACAGCCACGCGCGAATACGTCAGCAAGTGCGCCGCTCTTGCGGGTGCGCGGTGTCTCAGTGACGTATGCCGCGCAGCGATCCATTGCAGACCTCCTTGCCCGCCGACCAGCGAACGGCATCGTCGCGCTTGACAGCGTTGATCTCGATGTAAATGCTGGTGAGATCGTCGCTGTCGTTGGTGAGTCAGGGTCAGGGAAGACGACACTCGCGCGTGTCATCGCTGGATTGATTGATGCTGACGAAGGAGTGGTTGAGGTTGAGGGCGAAGGGCCGAACGATTGGCGTTCAGTTGGCATGGTCTTCCAGGATCCCTATGAGACGCTCGATCCGAAGCGCACACTCGGTGAGTTTGTCGCCGAGGGCCTCGAGGCACAGGGCCTGCCAATGGACCGCGTCAACACATCACTCGAGGCGGCAGAGCTGCTCCCCGCGGCGGCATTCCGCGATCGCGTACCAGAAGAGCTTTCCGGCGGCCAGCGCCAACGTGTCGTGATCGCTGGTGCGCTCGCCCTCAATCCAAAGCTTGTGATCGCCGATGAGCCCGTCTCAATGCTTGACGTCTCAATGCGAGCACAGATCCTTAAGCTCATTGAACAGCTGCGTCGCGACCAGGGGATTGCATGGCTCTTCATCACCCACGATCTCTCGCTCGCGTGGGCAATCTCGGATCGTGTTGTTGTTCTCTACCTTGGGGCGGTAGTCGAGGAGGGCGCCGCGGAGCAGGTACTGCGCAACCCTGCGCACCCGTACACCCGTGCACTGCTCGCGGCACTCCCCTCAACCGACCCAGGCGCTGCCAGCACACACTCCCTTGCCGCAGGCGAGATTCCGCAGGGTGACACCCCTTCAGGCTGCCGCTTCCGTAACCGCTGCGCGCACGCGGTTGAAGCCTGCGCCAACAAGCGCCCACCCCTAGAGGCCGCCCCTGGCGGCGGGGCTGGGCATCGGGTTGCCTGCATCCGTGCTGCGGAGCTACCCCCTCTCTCCTGAGTGCGCTTCGAATCACGCATCAGGGTGGATCAGGCGGCAATGTGGGGTATAGGATCGCCTCCAGCACGGCGGAGGGAGGCTGAGTGACCGTCACAAATCGTGGCAACGCGGCAGGTCCGGCACGGGGCGACGATCTCGCCGAAGACGCCGCGCTCGAAGCGGCGATGCCGAAGGGTCCACTTGATCCGACGCTCCCGGCTGGCGCATACCTTGATCCGAATTGGCACGCTCGCGAGATGGCGGCCTGCTTCCGCCGAGGCTGGGTGCTCGCCTGCCGTGAAGAGGAGCTCGCCACTCCTGGGCAATTCGTTCGCACCACGATTGACGGCGATGATCTGCTGATCGTGCGGGGTGCTGACGACCAGGTTCGAGCCTTCCACAATGTGTGCAGACACCGCGGCTCACGTCTCATCATTGACGAGCCGTCACGCACCGACGCGCCGGCCTGCGCACCGCTCGCACCAGCGGAGCACGGCGCATCTGGCAAGACGAAGAGCGTCTTCCGTTGCCCCTACCACTCGTGGACCTACGAGCTTGATGGCTCCTTGCGCACCGCACCCTTCCTTCAAGAGTTGCCAGGGTTCGAAAAGTCTGACCTTGGCCTCTACACCGCAGCAACGGCGACCTGGGGTGGATTTGTCTTTGTTCAGCTCGATGCCGAACGTGCGGCTGCGCCAGGCGGCAGCCTGATTGAGGCCCTCGGCCCAATCAGCGAAAGAGTTGTGCGCTATCCCCTCAGCGATCTGCGCATTGCCCATCGCACGGTGTACGACGTCGCGGCGAACTGGAAGGTCATTCTCGAGAACTACAACGAGTGCTACCACTGCGGTCCCGTCCACCCTGAGCTCTGCCGAGTGGTCCCCGCTTTCCGCGAAGCTGGTGGCGCTGGCCTCGACTGGGAGGCGGGTATTCCGCATCGTGAGGGGGCCTGGACCTACACGATGAGTGGCACGAGCGAGCGTGATCGCTTCGCCGGGCTCAACGAAGAGGAGCTGGTGCGCCACAAGGGTGAAGTCCTCTATCCGAACATGATGCTGAGCCTCTCAGCCGACCATGCCGCCGTCTTCGCCCTCGTCCCCCTCGCCCCAGATCGCACCAAGATCATCTTTGACCTACTTCTCGATCCAAAGGAGCTCGACCGTCCCGGCCGCGGCCCCGAGGATGCCCTGGAATTTTGGGATGTCGTGAATCGGCAGGATTGGCGAATCTGCGAAGCGGTGCAGCAAGGGATGAGCTCGTCGGTATTTAAGGCGGGCTACTACGCACCAATGGAGGACTATAGCCTCGACATGCGGCGATACATCCGCGAAACGGTCGGCGAACCCCCAATGCGGGGACCGGCTCAGCGATGAGAGCGGGAGGGTTCAAGATGAATAGCCTGGCGAAAAGCAACAGTTCGTTCACGTATCGCTCCTTGGCGGTCACGCTCACACTTGCCCTGCTGGTGGCGCTCGGATTCACCAACACGCGCGCGGCCGAAGAGGAGCCCCTGGTCCTCGGCATCGGCACAACGCAAGATCTTGACTCCATGAATCCATTCAACACCGCGCTTGTGGTTGGCTACGAAGTCTTCTCTCTCAACTACGATCTACTCACGAGCTTCGGGTCGAACCTTGAGCCCACACCAGGCTTTGCAGAGTCGTACAGCGTCTCAGGTGACGGTCTCACCTATACGTTCAAGATCTCAAGCGGCCTCCTCTGGTCTGACGGCACCCCTGCGACAAGTGCCGACGTGCTCTATACCTTCAAGCTGTTGCTGGACAACGAGTACGTTGGCCTCGGCTACCTTGATACTTATCTTGACGGCGTAACGGCTGTGACCGCACCAGACGCGCAAACCTTTGTGCTCACCATGGATGCCCCAGTCACACGCATCTTGCAAGCGCTCGTGCCGATTCTTCCGAAGCACGTTTGGGAGAAGCTCACCATTGAGGAGATCAGCGGCACGTTTGGAAACGAGCCGCCGGTCGTCGGCAGCGGGCCATACCAGGCGGTGGAGTGGAAGACCGGGGAATTCGTACGCTTTGTAAAGAACCCGCATTGGCGCGGTGGTGAACTCGCCGCCGACGAGATTGTGCTTCGCTTCTTTAAGAGTGCCGATGCCATGTATCAGGCACTCGTTGCCAGTGAGATTGATTACGCCCACAACATCTCCGCGGAGCAACTAAAGCAGCTCGACGGCTCCTCAGAGGTGATCGAGGTGGCGGTCGGCTCGGCCAACGGGTTCACTGAGCTTGGATTCAACACCTATTCAACGGAGATCGCGGGTGGTGGTGCGAGCACAAAGGCGCTGCGAGATCAGCGCTTCCGTGATGCGCTCGGGTACGCGATCGACCGTGAAACCTTGATCGAGAAGGTCCTCGGGGGATACGGTGTGCCTGGCTCAACCCAGGTGCCACCGATCTCGGTTGACTTCCACGTGGAGCCAACGAACCCTCGCACATTTGACCTGACACTGGCCGCTGAAAAACTAGAGGCGGCCGGTTACGTTGACTCGGATGGCGACGGTGTTCGTGAGGACCTTGAGGGGAAACCACTAAACCTGCGCCTCTATGTGCCAAGCAGCGATGACTCATACGCCAAAGCGGCGGAGTTCATCGCCGGATGGTTCGGCGAGATCGGCGTGCCAGTGAACGCTCAGGCGTTTGACTCAGACTCTCTCGTTGACATCATGCTACCCCCCGAGGCAGAGGGGAAGGCCGATTACGACCTCTTCATTTGGGGTTGGGCTGGTGATGTTGATCCAAACCTGCTGATGAAGATTTTCTTGACGTCGGAGATTGGCGCATCAAGCGACAGCTTCTTCTCGAATGCGGAGTACGACGCACTCTATGCACAGCAGTTGACGCTGCCGAACGGGCCAGAACGCAAGGGAATTGTGGCTCAGCTTCAGCAGCTGATGTATGAACAGGCCCCGTATCACGTGCTCTATTACGACGCGACGCTGGTCGCGTATCGCACCGACAAGTTCACGGGCTGGAAGAATCAGCCAGCTGACGGTACGCCGTTCTTTGGGCTCGGCCCAGTCGGCTATACGCTGCTGAAGCCGGCATCAGGCGGTGGCGGCGACGTCGAAGCAGAGAACAGTCTCTTGATTCCACTCGTCGCGTTGCTCGCGGCGGCTGGTGTCTTCCTCACCCTCCGAAGCCGACGCGGCAAGCGCCGCACCGACGAGGAGTAACTCAGCGCACCGGTACGATCCCGCGCGGCGCTTCTAGCGACCGTCGCGCGGGACGTGCTCCTCCCATACTGTGCTGTGAAATGGTGCGCCGTCGAGGGTGACGTGGAGGGCGCAGAGGTAGAGGAAGCTCTGTGCATCCGAGCGAATCTCCCCCTCGGCGATCGCCCGTACGACATGCTCCCCATCGCGGAGCTCGTAAGCGACGCTCGTCTGCAGTGATGTGTGAGCGGGGTCTGCATCGTTAACCTGGTAGGTGAACCCCTCATCGGCATAGAGCGCCACTCCTGGTCCGCCCAGTGAACGCCCGCCGCCGAAGAAGCGCGCTGTTACACGCTTACCTGGTCCGCGCACCAGATCCCATACGGATGCGGGAGCGTCTGGCAGGGCGCCGCCACGATCTGGGGCTCCCAGCTCCCCACTGCTGGTGGGGTACGCCCCTGCACGTAGCCCAGCAAGTGACGCTGGAGGTGCGGCGTTCGCACCGGCCGAGTGCCGCAGCCACGGGTTGCTCAACGCTCGTTCGGCACCAGCGCGCAACGTTTCGTCTCGCTGAATCTGCGGGAGCGTCAACATTGCGGCGCTATTTTCGGAGCAGGTGAGCGCAAATGCGGTCGCGAGTGGCCACGTGATTGGGAACGCGCTCCCGAGCAGCTGCAGGTGGAGGCGATGACCGGGTGCGAACGCGTGGGCGATAACGCGCAGGTCGAGTGTGACCTCAATGGCTTCCCCAGGAACGAGTGGCAGTGGCGACTGCTCGGTGCGATAGGCAAGGTTCAGCATCCCTTGCGTCACCATGCTGATGGCGCCATCTGGAGCCACATCGCCAAGGCGCGCAACGATCGCACCCTCGCGGCCATCTGGAGTAATGCGAAGACGCAACTGTGGTCGACCACAGATCAGCAGCTCCTCGGTGAGCGACTCGCTCGTCCAGACCGCAGCGCGCTCAGGCGCCGAAGCTGCAGCGGCTACCACTTCAAGCTGTCGCACATCCTCTCGCAGATCGTCGGCGAGCCCGATGGGTGGCGCTCCCCCGCCGAAGCAGAGTGGCCCAGACGCGCCAGTTGAGGGCACATTCCGAATCGTTGCTGCTGGCAGTACGCGATCACTTGCACCTACTGGTTCGAATGAGGCCGCTCCGCCAGCATGGAGGTAGAGCGGGCGGCGCGTGGCGCGTTGTGCGGGCGACGTGTTCTCGGCGATCCACTCACCTGGCCACTCGGCGGGGAATCGTGCCGGCGGTCGCGAGTGCGGCAGATACCAGAGGATCGTCTGCTCGGGATCAGCGGCGGCGACTCGCTCCGCCTCGCTGGCGCACTCCTCTGCTGCAGGCGGTGCGCAGAAGCGATCAAGCCAGGCGAGTGCAAGCGGCAACCATCCAGCACCCGGTCCTGGGTAGCCGGTCTCGGGAGAGAGGTGCACCCACGGCCCGCAGAGCAGGCGACGCTCCGCGCCTGCAGGGGCTGACTCTTGCAGGCGCCAAGCGGGATTTGGATAGCCGTCGCACCAACCGGCGATTTGCAACATGGGGATCTCAATTGGCGGCAGATGACGCACGGAGTTGTGACGCCACTCTGACGGTCGCGCGCGGCGCAGCCAACCGAGTGTCCACGGCGGAGTCTCCTCAAGACGCTGTCGCCAACCCTCTCGCCAACCGGGTCGATCCGGTTCGATGCCACCTGGCATTGCATTCATGCCAATCATGGAGGCGGCGTAGCCGAACTGTTCGCTCGCCGTGCGCAGACCGCCGTTCTGATGCACATCGTCTTCCCAGCGATCATCGCTCGCGTAGCACGGGACGATCGCCACCAAACCCTCAGGCCGTCGCGCCGCCGCCATCAGTGAGGTGAATCCACCATACGACCAGCCCCATGCCACAACGCGACCGTTAGACCACGGTTGAGTTCGCAGCCAGCTGATCACCTCAAGCATGTCGAGCGTCTCATCCTCGGTGTATTCGTCTAGGGCGATCCCGTCGCTGCGCCCCGTCCCTCGCACATCAAGTCGGCACCCTGCATACCCGCGACGCGCGACAGCACCCATCAACTCATCATCGGCGCTGCGGTGGTAGTCATCCTTGCGGTATGGCAGCACCTCAAGGATTGTTGGGTGCTCTTTGCCAGCGGCAGGGATCCAGATATCAGCCGAGAGCTGCACACCGTCGCGCATCGTGATGCGCACATCCCGCAGGATCGTCGTCGCACTCACCTTTGAGCGCTCCGCAGGGTCAACCGCCTACCGGCGGTCGCGCAGGCGAATGAGGGCGGCGACCGCCTCGTCGATCGACCAGACCACCTCGCCCGATGCGCGGATCGCACCGACCACGAAGAGGTTGATGCCGTCGGCGGGGACGAGCCCCTTGCGGCGCGCGACGCGCATGTCGGTGCTGAGTCCAATGATCCCCTTGTAGCGCGCAGGATCCTGCGCGGCAAGGCGACTGAAGATGCCGATCTCAACAGAGGTACCGTCGTCGACCTGCGTGCCGTCAAGCCAGGCGAGCACTGCGTTGGCCCCCATCACGCCAGCAAGATCCACGGCGTACACCTCGTCAGCTGTGGAATCGCCATCGGAGCGCATGAACTTCTGCTCGGCGAACTGCTCGTGCGGCACGAAGACCTCGAAGCCCTCCGCGCGCAGCCGGGCGGCAATGGTGTCAAGGAAGCCTCGCTCGGCGCTGGAGAAGAGTGGCCCCGCGAGATAGATCTTCATGCCGCCAGTATTGCGCACGCGCCACGCTTCCTGATAGAGCGTTGCAGGGGCGGGGTAGACTGCGGCGCATGGCGACTTCGCCAGAGAGCGACAGAGGGGGGAATCATGAGCGACGAGCAGAAGGTCAAGATCACTGTCAAGGACAACGGCTCACTACGCGTAGAGGGCGATTTCACCATCGTTGACGTTGAGGGGAACGAGATTCCGCACGAGGGGCCAGCCGCCGGGCTCTGCCGTTGCGGCCACTCCGCCAACAAGCCCTTCTGCGACGGCTCCCATAAGGAGCGCTTCGAGAGCGCTGTTCGCGCGCCTAAGGCGTAACGCTCGCCGCTAGGAGCGGCGGAGTGCGGCGCGGCCGCGCAGCATCGCCGCCACCGGCAACGCAATGAGCGCTGCGCCGAGGAGTCCGAGCGCGGTGTAGCTCGCCACGGCAACGACGATCCCTGAGCCGAGTGCCGCAGCGGCGGCTGAGCTCCAGATCATGGCGTCGGTCGCCCCTTGCAGCGTGGTGCGCTCGGCGCCGTCTAGCCCTTCGGTGAGCAGCGCGGAGCCCGCAACGAATCCAAGGTTCCAGCCGACGCCGAGTAGGAAGAGTGCGACGAAGAGGATTGTTCCCCCATCGGGCGGCGCGACCGCAGCAAGTACCGACGAGAAGGCGCTCAGCGCCAAGCCGGCAGCGATGATGATCGGCGTGCCAAAGCGGCCAGCGAGTCGTCCCGAGATGGGTGAGAAGGCGAACATGCCAAATGTATGTCCGCTAATGACGAGGCCAACGGCGTCGAGGCCGTGGTTGTGCTCGGTCATGTGCAGCGGCGTCATCGTCATCACCAGCACCATCACCACCTGCCCAGCAATCAGCGCCACAGCGGCGGCGAGGATGCGTGGTCGGGCAAGCATCTCGCCGAGCGATGCGCTGGCGCGCTTGATTGCCCTCGCTGGTGCCGGCGCAAGGGTTGCGGGATCCGGACGAAGGGTGAAGAGCGTGAGGAGTGCAGCAGCGGTCACGAAGAGGACCGGCACGCCATAGACGCCAGCAAGTCGCGGCAGGTTGAACCCTTCGGCGATGTTCCCCGAGAGGGTGACGAGATTCGGACCAACGATGGAACCGAGCGTCGAACCCCACACAACGAGGCCGATCGCTGAGGCGCGACCCGTCTCGGGATACATGTCGGCGGCGGTGTAGCGCGAGAGTTGGTTCGCCGCGTTGGCGAAGCCCATCGCCGCAGTGGCGACGATGAAGAGTGGAAACGAGGAGAGCACCACGGCGACTCCAGCGCCGAGCGCGCCAGCGGCACCGATGCCGTAGCCGAGCACGAGCCCAGCGCGTCGGCCGTAGCGCACCATGAAGCCCGAGAGCAGCTGCGAGGCGGCGGCGGAACCGAGCACGATCGTTGCCCCAGGGAGCCCGGCGAAGCTAGAGCCACCCGAGAGTTCCTTCGCCACGATCGTGGCGATGGTGATGGCGGCGATGTAGCCGGTGCTGCCGAGGCCTACGCCCAGGACGAGCGAGGTCTGAAGTCGGCGCCTCGTGACCGCGGCGCTCACGCCGACGGTGCGGTGGCGAGCGCCTCGTAGATCAACTGGAAGATCTCGGCCGACTTTGGCTCGTAGGCGACGAGGGCGTTCGGCTTCTCTTTCTTTGACTGCACGATCGGTCGCTCATCGACCGCGGTCATGCCGCGGGTGAACTCGCCATGTAGCTCAATATCGACGCGCTTCTCGCGCAGGTCAAACAGATGCGGATGCGTGACGGCGAAGATCGCGCACGGGTCGTGCAGCGGGCCGCCATAGGTGCCGAGCTGCTCGCCGTAGGTGGTCGAGAAGAAGTCCAGCAGCTCTGCGGCGAACTTTGCGCTCGGTGTGCCGAGCGACAAGACGCGCTGCACGAACTCTTTGGTGATCACCACCTGGTGCGTGGTGTTGAGGCCGACCATCTTGAGCGGGCCACCGTAGTTAAAGACGGTCGAGGCCGCCTCAGGGTCGGCCCAGATGTTGAACTCGGCATGGGGTGCGCGGTTGCCGTGCAGGGTGCCGCCACCCATCAACGAGATTCCGGCGATGCGCTTGCCAAGGTCGGGGGCGGCGCGCAGCGCAAGGGCGATGTTGGTGAGCGGGCCGAGTGGCGCGAGCCAGACCCCTTCGCCTTCGTGCTTGCGCACGAGTTCAATAATCGCTTCGACTGCGCCGGCCTTCTCAGCGGTGCGTCGCACTGGTGGCAGCTTGGGGCCGCCGAGTCCGGACTCGCCGTGAATGTGTGGCGCGTTGCGTGGCGGTGCCACGAGCGGGCGGTCGGCGCCAGCGAAGACGGGGGCGCTGATGCCAAAGACGTCACAGGAGATCAGGGCATTTGGCAGCGTGCGCGAGAGGGGTGCATTGCCGTGAACGGCGGTGATGCCGATTAGGTTGGCGTAGTGATTGGCGACCACCAGCGCGAAGACGTCATCGTGTCCTGGGTCGCAGTCGACGATCATCGTGGGACGCTTGGCGGCGGTACTCATGGGCGAACCTTAGCGCACCCGCCTCCGCCGCCGTGCCCCATACTGCACGCATGAAGAGCACCCCCCGCCAGGCGAGTGAAACCCAGTTTCGTCCCGAGATCGAAGGGCTGCGCGGCCTCGCCGTAGGGCTGGTAGTTGCGGCGCATGCCGGCCTACAGATCCCTGGTGCTGCCCTCGGACCCGACATCTTCTTCGCCCTCTCGGGGTATCTGATCGTGGGGATCCTGCTGCGCGGCCTGGAGGCGGGGCACGGGATCAGCTTCCGCGACTTCTACGCCCGCCGCATTCGACGCATCGCCCCCGCCCTCGCGGCAACGATTCTGTTGACGGTTGCTGTGGTTGCCCTGCTGAACGACCCGACGACGCTGGCACGCACCGCAAAGGACGGTGCGGCCGCACTTGCTGGTGCCGCGAACATCACCTTCGGACTGCAGGCGGTCGACTACTTCAGCAGCACCGAACCTTCGCCGCTGCTACCGCTCTGGTCGATCGGCGTCGAAGAGCAGTTCTACCTGCTGGTGCCGCTGCTACTCGGCATCGCCTGGAAGATTGGCCAGCGTCGCGCGATCCTGATCACCCTTGCCGTCATCGCCATCGGCTCTACCGCCGCTGCCGTACTGCTGACGCCAACAGAACCGATCTGGGCGTACTACCTGTTGCCGACACGCGCTTATGGCCTCGCTGTGGGCGGCCTGCTCGCACTGCTTGAGACACGAATCCTTGCCAGCAACGCACTGCGACGCATCCCCCTCGCACCGATCGGCCTGGCGATGATCGTGGCCCTGACGCTGCTGCTTCCAGGCGAGAAGGGCTACCCCGGCATTGCTGGCCCACTCTCAGGCGTTGCCTCGGCGGCGCTCGTTGGCGGCATGGCGACGATTGGCTTGCGCGGCACGGTCAGCGCAACTGGAGGGAGGGCGATGCGCGCACTCTTCTCGCTCGCGCCGCTGCGTGCCATTGGGCGCATCAGCTACAGCCTCTACTTGGTGCACTGGCCGATTCTGATTCTGCCGACGTATTTCGGCCTCACCATGAACGAGGGGGCAACCGCTCTCGCCGTTGCCGCCAGCGTGCTCGTTGCCGCACTCATGTATCGCTTCGTAGAGCAGCCGTTCCGCAAGGGCTTTGTACTAAGCCTGGTCCCCGGCACGGTGCTGCGCCGTGGCGGCGTTGTGCTGGCGAGCCTCGTGCTCACACTCGCAGGCGTGGGCATTGCGCCAGATGTTGCCTCGGCTGAACCTGGCGCCAGTGATGATCCTGGCGTCAGCATCGTGACGCCAACACCAAGCGCAAGTGCGGAGCTTGTAAGCCCCTCCCCCACCCCGTGGGCGCCGATCTCGATTGGCGGCACCACGGTGCACCAACTCACTGGCGCCGTACCCGCCAACATCAAGCCGACCCTCGGTCGCGCCGCAGGTGATGCCGACAACATCTTGAACAAGAAGTGCAGCCGCGACCATTACGGCGAGACGGTGCCGGTCTGCTACTACGGCACGAAGGGTGGCACGCGCATCGTGCTGCTGGGCGACAGTCACGCCCTGCACTGGATGCCGGCCCTTGACGCCATCGGCAAGGCGTATAACTACGAGATCATTCCGATCGCCAAGGTGAACTGCGCCTTCATGGATGTGAAGCTCTACGCTTATCGACTCGGCAAGTCATACACCTCATGCACCAAGTGGCGCGCCAATGTGGTCACGAAGATCGCCCAGCTGAACCCGGCGCTCGTGATCCTCGCACACACCTGGTATCGCGAGGAGGGGAAGCCGAACGAGATTCGCCCGCAGTACTACGCCGATGCTGTTGGCCGCATGCTCGACAAGATCCCCTTCCCAACGCTGATCTTCTCGGACACGCCGTTCGGCCAGAACAACATTCCGACCTGCCTCGCCCGCAACCGCAGCAACGTGGCGAAGTGCGTGGTCACCAGGAGTGCCGCCTACGGCCAGCGCGGGCATGCGCGTGACCTGCTCGTTGCCGAGCAGCGCAACCTACCGATCTTTGACTTCACCGCTGCGCTCTGCCCAGGCACCAAGTGCGCCCCGATCATTGACGGCCGCGTGGTCTTCCATGACCACCATCACCTCACGACCACCATGGCGAAGTACCTCGCCACGCCACTCGGTGCGGCACTGGCCCAGGTGATCGCGAACCTTCCTCCTCGCTAGCCCCGTCGTACGAGGCGCAGCGCCCCCGTTGACCAGAGCGCCCAGAGCACCAGAACCGGCTGAAAAAGGAGGCGCGCCCCTCGGAGCATGTCTGTATTCAAGCCGAAGGCATCGATCCCGTTCACGAACTGGTTGATGTTGCCGGGGAAGATCGCCACAAAGAAGAGCGCCGCAAGAAGCCCAACGTGTGCCCGATAGCGCCACAGGGTGAGCAGCCCCAAGCCGAGCGCGATCTCAACGACGCCCGAGGCGAGCACCACAAAGTCGGGATCGAGCGGGAGCCAGGTGGGCACCTGCGCCTGGAACTCCAGGCGATTCACCGTGAGGTGGCTGTAGCCAGCCGAGGTGAGGGAGAGTCCAAGCCCAATTTGGCTGAAGCGTCGAGCCCACTGCGCCAATCTCATGTCCTAAGGCTACCTGCCGACGGCAGAGTGCTCAAGTAGCGAGCGACTCCCCCGCCACGAGCTGTCGGCGCGGAGCACCACGGAGCAGATGCACCGCTCCGTCGCCCACCACCCGCCACTCCGTAGCTGCGCTCCAACGCACCAGCGCAGTGAGGTTTTCGATGCCTAAGAGGTGCCTCGTTGAATCAGGTGCGCCCTTGATCGCCAACTCAAAGAGTCGATTGAAGTGTGGAATCACCTGAAGGCCGGGGAGCAGGTCAAAGCCAGCGACTGGGGCACGAGCGCCGAAGCGAAACGTGGGCACCGTAGTGCCGAGCACCATCGCCCCGGCACTGCATCCGGCGAGTGCCCCGCCACTGCGCACATGCGCCGTGATCGCGTCGCCAACAAGTGACCCCACCAGCGTCTCGGCGAGATGCCCAGGGCTCCCGCCGGATAAATAGAGCAGGCCGGCTTCGGCCACGCGTGCTGCAAGGAGAGGGTCATTCGCATGCTCGCGCGTGAACACTGGCAAGAAACTTGTAGGGACACCGATCCGTTCGCCCTGTGCCGCGCCTAACTCGCGCCAAAAGGTGAGGCTCTTCTCCCCCTCCTGACCAGCCGCAGTAGCGAGCTGCATGAAGTGTCGCGGCTTACCGCGCCGCACTGCATCATCAATAAGATCCCGCTCCAGAGTCGCCATCGCCGGCAGATACTCTCCTGAGCCGACAAGTGCGATTGCCCCTAGGGAATCAGTCACAGTTCGCGACGGGCATACTCCGCTCGATCACGTCGAAGGAACTTCCCGGCGCCCTCACGGCCCAGGAAGGTACCCCCCTCAACAATGATGCTGCCGCGCGAAAGTACGATCTCAGATGTTCCCTGTACCTGGCGTCCCTCGTAACACGAGTAGTCAACATCCATATGGTGCGTAGCCGCAGAGATGACGCGCTTCGTCGCTGGGTCGTACATCACAATGTCGGCATCAGAGCCAACCGCGATAACCCCCTTCTTCGGATACATGCCGAAGAGTCGGGCTGGAGCCGTAGAGCAGATCTCAACCCAACGCTCCTTCGTGATCTTGCCGGTCACCACACCGCCGTCGTGAAGTAGGTCGATACGATCCTCCACTCCGGGCAGTCCGTTGGGGATCTTGCGGAAATCGTCGCGTCCCAACTCTTTTTGACCGTGAAAATCGAATGGGCAGTGGTCTGTTGCTACGACCTGCAGCTCGTCTCGAACGAGCCCACCCCACAGTTCTGGCTGATGGTCTTCGCTGCGCAGAGGGGGCGAGCAGAC